>JBBSHP010000358.1:0-5509 GCA_038232555.1 Bryobacterales bacterium | reverse complement strand
TACGAGCTTTCCGTCGGCAGTCTGGATCGATCCCTGCAAAGCCTGGAAGCACTGAACGAGCTGGGCAATGAGAAATTTGGTGCATTTGCGCCGAACTTTTCGAAATTGCGCTCCAGTCTTGAAGAAGTCCGGCAGGTGGTCAACGGGATCTGGCGGAAGAAGCTGGAGGTGGAGGGTAATCCGGAACCGGCGGAAGAGACCGCGGTTGACATTGCGGAGCCCGAAGAACAGCCGGAAGCGAGTCCTGGCGAGGCTCCGGCGCGTACCCGGCGCGGGACAAGAGCCGTGCAAGGGATCGAGCCAGCCGATATGGAGGAGGCCGCGTTACGGCTTGCGGCTATTGCAAAATACCTGCGGGAGAACGACCCGTACAATCCGGCGCCTTATCTGATGCTGCGCGGTTTCCGATGGGGCGAACTGCGGGGATACGGCGAGAGTCCCGACGTATCCGTTTTGACTGCGCCGCCGACCGAGACGCGGCAACAAATTAAGCGCCTGGCTCTCGATGCGAATTGGCTGGAACTGTTAGAGACAGCCGAGACCGCCATGGCGAAGCCGTGCGGAAGAGCGTGGCTCGACCTGCAGCGTTACGTAGTAAAAGCCTGCGACGAATACGGATATCCGGCGATTGCGACCGCTATCAAAGTGGAGCTAAAAGCGCTCCTGACTGACCTTCCGGCACTGGTGGATTGGACGCTGGCCGACGACACGCCCACAGCCAACGGAGAGACAAAGGCGTGGTTGAACGAATTTGCCAGCGTATCCGGCGGCACGACGATAGTCGTCAGCCAAGCGTTTGCGGTGAGTAACGGCGATGAGAAGGAAGACTTGGCGGAGGCCCCGCCGGACGCCTTCGCAATAGCGATGGAGAAGGTGCGCTCCGGGCGTGTCGAAGAGGCGATCGAGATGCTGGCGCAGGATATCCATCTCCAATTTTCGGGACGCGCGCGGTTCCAGCGCAGGTTACAACTTGCGCAACTCTGCCTGGCGGCCAAGCATGAGGCGCTGGCGCAGCCCATACTGGAGGAATTAGCCGAGGACATCGACCGGCATAACCTGGAAGGCTGGGAAGCCCCGGACGCCGTCGCACACCCACTGGCGATGCTCTACCGATGTCTCGGCAAGTCGGACGGAGATGCGGCCCTGAAACAGAAGCTGTACGCGCGCATCTGCCGTCTCGACCCGGTGCAGGCGCTGGGCTGCGCAAAATAAACGTTATGGCACGAGGCGAAACGGATTCGAATGTCAGGCAGAGCCTGCTCGATCAGTTGATCGACCTGGAGCCGCGCAACAGCTTGGAAACGCCGGTCTCACGCGCGCAGTCGATGCGGCTTCTGAAGGCCTCGTTGCGGCGCGATCTGGAATGGCTGCTCAATACGCGCCGGATCTCGGACGTAGCCGCCGAGTCTTTTCTCGAGCTGAACCAATCGCTGTATCACTACGGTTTGCCGGATTTCGCGCCGCTTAGCATCACCTCGCCTCGCGATCGGAGTTATCTGCTTCGCACTCTCGAAGAGGCCGTGGCGCTGTTTGAGCCCCGTTTGAAGAGCGTGAAAGTACGGTTGGTGGATGCGCCCACCCAGGGGAGCCGCGCGTTGCGCTTCCAGATCGAAGGGCTGCTGCAGATGGACCCGGCTCCGGAGCCGATCTCGTTCGACACCGTGCTGCAACTAGCCAGCGGGGAATACCAGATTCAAGGTGAGCGGGGTGCGTGACGATCTCCTGCTGTATTACGAGCGCGAGTTGAATTTTCTGCGCCAGATGGGGTCGGAGTTCGCCGAGAAGTATCCGAAGGTCGCTTCGCGCTTAGTTATCGAGCCGGATAAGTGCGAAGACCCGCATGTGGAGCGAATCCTTGAAGCATTCGCGTTCCTCGCGGCGCGAGTCCACCTAAAAATCGACGACGAGTTTCCGGAGATCACGGAAGCGCTGTTGAGCATACTCTATCCGCATTACGTCCGGCCAATTCCGTCGATGTCGATCGTGGAATTTCAAGTGGATTCGGGTCCGGGCGGGATCACCACGGTGCAGAAAATCGCACGGGGTTCGCTGCTCAATTCGCGGCCGGTCGCGGGTGTGCCGTGCCAGTTTCGTACCTGCTTTGAAACACCGGTGTGGCCGGTGACGCTGTCCGGAGGGGAGTGGAAACTGCCCGACCGTTTAGCTCCGCCGGTAAAATCGCAGGATGCCGCCGCAGCCATTCGCTTCGAGCTGCGCTGCCCCCCTGAAGTGACCTTCGACAAGCTTGGACTCGACACCCTGCGCTTCTTCCTGAGTGGGGAGGGCACCCTCACGCATACGCTGTACGAGCTGCTGTGCTGCAATTGCGTGCAGATCCTGATACGCGATCCCGCGCCGAACTCAAAGGTACGGCCTGTTGCGTTGCGGCCCGACGCGTTGGAGCCGGCGGGCTTTGCTGAAGATGAAGGGATGCTGCCGTATCCGCGCCGATCTTTTCTGGGATACCGGCTGCTGCAGGAGTACTTCACGTTTCCCGACAAGTTTCTGTTTCTGGATCTCAAGGGACTGGAGAAGGTCTGGCCAAACGGATTTAAGGACCGGGCCGAGATCGTGTTTCTGATATCGCCGTTCGAGCTGCCAGACAGGCGTCAGATGCTGGAACTGGGCGTTTCGGCGAAGACCTTCCGGCTGAACTGCTGCCCTATCGTGAACCTGTTTCCGCAGACTGCGGAACCAATCCTGCTGGACCAGCGGAGCTATGAATACCAACTGATTCCAGACCTGCGGCGGCCGAACTCCATCGAAGTCTTCTCGGTGGACGAGGTGGTGAGTATCAACCCACAGTCGCAGGAGCTGATGTATTTTGAGCCGTTCTATTCCTACCGGCACAACACCGTGCGGGACAACAAGCAGACCTTCTGGCTGGCCAGCCGGAAACCCTCCGGGCGCAGAAACGATGACGGCACCGAAATCAAGATAGCCATGGTGGACCTGTCGAACCGGCCTGTGCGGCCGGACGTGGACACGCTCACGGTGCGGACCACCTGCACGAATCGCGACTTGCCGGCGCGCCTTCCGTTTGGCAATGAGGCGGGCGACTTCGAGCTGGAGGGGGGAGCGGCAATCAAACGAATCGTCGCTTTGAGAAAGCCGTCCGGGACGCTACGGCCGCCCACGGGCAAGGGCTCGCTTTGGCGGCTGATCTCGCATCTCTCGCTGAATTACCTGTCGCTGGTGGATGAGGGCCGCGAAGCGCTGCAAGAGATCCTGAAGCTCTACAGCTTTACGGGCTCGGCCTATTCGGAGAAACAGATCGACGGCATTCTGAGCGTGAATAGCCGGCGGCATTTCGCGCGCATTGTCTCCGGGAATGGCATAACGTTCGCGCGCGGAACAAAGGTGGAAATGGAGTTCGATGAGGAGCAGTTTGTGGGCAGCGGAGTCTTTCTGTTTGCAAGCGTGCTCGAGACATTTCTGGGATTATACGTGTCGATGAACAGCTTTAGTCAGTTGGTGACTCGCACGCGTCAGAGAAAGGAGATCGTCAAGCAATGGCCACCTCGAGCGGGACGCAAGATCCTGATGTAGACAGGACGGCGCGTTCGCCAGACGCCTCGCCCTACGCGATGGTCGAAGCGCTGCTGCGAACGGTCCCTCAGGAATTCCAGTTCTCCCAGATCGTTCGACTCCTGGAGCGGATCGAACCGGAGAGATCGCCGGTGGGAGGCTTCGACAGTCCGTCGAAAGAGGCCGCGCGCTTTGCAGCCAATCCCGCCCCGGCGTTCCCGGCAAGTCAGGTTCAGAACATCGATTGGCCACAGGGTGGCCCGCCTCAGGTAGCGGTCAATTTCCTGGGGCTGAACGGGCCTTCGGGCGTTCTGCCGCTGTATTACACGGAGCTGGTGATGGAGCGGCTCCGGGCCAAAGACCACACGCTGCGGAGCTTCCTCGATATATTCAATCACCGCGCCGTATCGCTGTTCTATCTGGCGTGGGAGAAGTACCGGTTTCCCATCGCCTATGAGCGCGGCGAGCGGGACCGCTTTTCGCACCACCTGTTGGATTTGGTCGGACTCGGAACACCAGGTCTGCAGGATCGGCAGGACGTGCCTGACGACTCTCTGCTCTATTATTCGGGACTGCTCTCGCTGCAGCCCCGGTCGGCCACAGCTCTGCGGCAAGTGCTCTCGGATTATTTCGACGTACCGGTGGAGATAGACCAGTTTGTGGGCGCATGGCACACGCTCGACCGGGAAACCCAGTGCTGCTTCGACAAAGCCAATTCGTACTCCGAACAGTTGGGCGTGGGAGCCATAGTAGGCGACGAGATCTGGGACCAGCAGTCCGGAGTACGGATTCGTATTGGGCCTCTCGACATGCCGCGGTATCTCGATTTCCTGCCGAATGGCACGGCTTACCGGCCGCTGAAATCGCTAACGCGCCTGTTTTCGGGCGGCGAGATGGATTTTGAAATACAACTGGTATTGAAGCGGGAAGAAGTGCCGGCCTGCGAACTGGGTCAAGCCGGGGACGCGGCGCCGCAGCTTGGATGGACTTCGTGGGCGGCCTCCCAACCGGTGAATCGCGACCCGGACGATACAATACTGCGCATATGACTTTCGATATTTCAAAGACCGCCGCAGCGTCAAGAGAAGGGGGCCGGTAAGCATGAATGTGAACCTGAAAGCACTGATCGGGAAACTGGACGATACGGCGCGGAGCGCTTTGGAAGCTGCCGCGGGGTTGTGCCTGGCACGCACACACTACGATATTGAAATCGAACATTTCCTTATGAAGCTGCTGGACTCGGCAGAGGGCGATGCGGCGCCGATCTTCCGGCAATTCGGAATTGACAAGTCGCGATTGCAGAAGGAGCTGGAGCGGAGCCTGGATAAGTTGAAATCGGGTAATGCCCGCACGCCTGCGATCAGCCCATCGGTGCTGAAGATGCTCACCGAGGCTTGGACGCTGGGCTCGCTTGATTTTGGAGGAGAACGCATCCGCACCGGTTTCATTCTGCTGGCGCTGGTGACGGACCCGGAGCTGGTCCGGATGGGACGAGAGATCGGCAAAGAGCTGCAGAAGATCGAACCCGATGTCCTGCGAAAGGATTTTGCCGCAATCGTGGCGGGATCGGCGGAAGAATCCAGTTCGTTCGCGGGTGTGCCCGAATCGGGCGGCGACGGTACGGCGCAACCTTTCAAAAGCGGCGGGAAGACGCCGAACCTGGACCAGTACACGGTCAATCTGACCGAGAGCGCGAAAAAAGGCAAGATCGATCCCGTACTGGGCCGCGACTTCGAAATCCGGCAGGTGATCGATATTCTGACGCGGCGGCGACAAAACAATCCAATTCTGACCGGAGAGGCCGGAGTAGGCAAGACGGCCGTGGTGGAAGGCTTTGCGCTACGGATCGCGAATGGCGACGTGCCGCCATCGCTCGCTAACGTATCGCTGCGGTCCCTGGATCTGGCTCTGCTGCAAGCGGGCGCGGGGATCAAGGGCGAATTTGAGAACCGGTTGAAGGGGCTGATTGAAGAGGTGAAGT
>JBBSHP010000357.1:0-5518 GCA_038232555.1 Bryobacterales bacterium | reverse complement strand
CCTTGGTGTCGATGTGAAAGGTCTCGCATTTCTGCCGGCCAAATTGCAACAGCTACGCAGCCCGCGAGTCGCTCTGTACTGGCCCTCGCAGGGGAACATGGACGAGGGTTGGACCCGCTGGCTGCTGGAGCAGTACGAATTCCCGTACACGCGGGTGCGGCCCGCCGATATCAAAAGCGGGAAGTTGCGCGACCGGTTCGACGCCATTCTGTTCGCGAATCAGCCCAAGCAGTCTCTGCTGGAAGGTGTCAAACAGGAGTGGGTTCGTCCGGAGGATCGGGGTGGTATCGGAACTGAAGGCGTGGCCGCCTTAAAAACATTCGTCGAAGAAGGCGGAACGCTGGTGACCCTGGGAGCGGCGGGATTGCTGCCCGTGGAAGAGTTCCCCTTGCCCTTGAAAAACGCTCTTAAGAATCTCACCCCGGAGCAGTTCTCCTGCCCGGGATCGATTCTGAAAGTCTTTGTGGATAAGCACACTTCGGAAGGTTACGGCATGCAGGAGCAGGCGTCGGCGGTCTTCACCAACACCAGCGTGGCCTTCGATGCAGCGCCTGGTTTTAGTAACGCCAAAGTGACCGTGATCGCACGCTACCCGTCCAGCAACCTGCTTGAAAGTGGATGGATCGGTGGTGAGCCATACCTGGCGGACCGGATTGCCGCGGCGCAGGTGGACTATGGCAAGGGCCGCGTGATTCTGCTGGGCTTTGCCGTACAAAATCGGGCTCAGCCGCAAGGCACTTTCAAATTGCTGTTCAACTCGCTCCACTATGCGGCCGCTGAATAAGCTGCTGCTGGGCGCCCTGACGGGCACGCTGATTACGGCGGCGGGCCTGGTCGCAAGCTCCCCAGGCGACCTCTTCAGCGGTATGCGCTGGCGCAAGAAGGACGACTTCGGGCGGCTGTATGCCGAGCGGCTGGACGGCGCTGCCAGAGTTCTATTCCAGCTCGATTGATGTTGTGGGGCATATATAACAGGCCTTTTACTTTGGCATCAAATCAGGAGAAACACCAAAGATGGGGAACAGACAGACAAAGTGGTACGGCTTCGCACTGGCGATGCTGCTTGGCGGGCGCGATTCCGGCGCTTGCGCAACTCTCCGACCCAAGCTGCACGAAGTCGAGCGGGGGGAATTACAGGCCATATAGCCTCGGATCGAATCGGCGCTGCAACAACAATGAGTCGCTATGCAACACCCGCGCTTGCGACCAACAGATCACAAGGGCGTGCACAACGTCCAATAACAAGTCTGGACATTACGCAAACTGTTCGTGGCCTGATCCGTATGCCGACAATTGTAACGGAGACCCTATTTGCGGTTCTGATGAATCCGGCTGCACCTGTGTAGCGGACGCCCCTAGCTGTACGCCTACCGCTTGCAGCGATCCATGCCAAGCCGGAGGCTGCGATCCGGGAAGCGGGCTTTGTTGGAATTGCCAGTTTTCGTATTACACGAACTCTGATTGCTCTACTTATTTGCAGGGGTGTAAGGTTTACTACTCTCCTATCGTAATCGACGTGGAGGGCAAGGGCTTCCATATGACGGACACCGCCAGCGGCGTTGATTTCGATATGCCAGGTAAAGGGAGCCTTCGTCATACTTCATGGACTGATCCGAGGTTCGGCAACGGCTGGCTGGCTCTCGATGTAAACGGAAACGGCAAGATCGACTCCGGCCGGGAATTGTTTGGGAACTTCACGGACCACAACGCTACAAAAAACCCCAACGGCTTTGCCGCGCTCGCCTATTACGACACGCTGGAGGGCGGCGGTAACGGTGATGGCAAGATTGACGCGAGGGATGCCATTTTCTCTAAACTGGTAGTCTGGGTAGACTCTAACCAGAATGGCATATCGGAGCCAAACGAGATGATCCCGCTCAGTGCTACCGGCATCGATTCAATCAGTCTCGCCTATACTCTATCCCCGCGAGTCGATCAATTCCATAACGCCTTCCGGTACAAGGGCTCAGTCACCGAACGCAGCCGCACGCGAGAAGCGGCCTATGACGTTTTCCTTGTTCCCGAAGGTGCGGTTATTCCCAAAGGAGTGAACTAACTTGAAACTATCTATCAGCATTTTCCTCTTGACGGCTACGGCCATTATCGCGCAGGATCTCCAGCCCAGTGTGCCCATTACGCCGTTCACACTGGAGACATCGCAAAAGTTTGAAGGCTTCGGGCTGCGCTCCGCGTGGGAAACGAAGTCGCTTAATTTCCTGTTTGCCAGGAATTCGGGCGGCGTGACTGTCAACGCGAGCGAAGACCTGACGCTCTCTGGACGGGGGTTCGCTAGGCGCAACATCTGGTCGCCGGACGGCGTAACCAGGGACGTGATTGACCTTTCAGTCAAGTCTGTTCGGACCATGGTAGACGAAACCATGCAGGATGCGTTAAAGGCTTCCATTCTGAAGCCACCGACAACCATTGACGTGTGCCTGGCAGGTGCTGAGTCCGAGAAAGTCGTCGGCCAAGCCACACTTGGCGGCGTTCGGGTGTTTCGAGTGCAGGGAAGCAATAAATTCGAAACTCACGAGCGGTCTGTGTGGGTCGAAGGCGGTTGCGCTGTTCTGGCCGCAACGTATATGTGGAAGGACGCCCAAGGTAAAGACCTGGAGCGCGTCACTACGTCCCTGAAGTCTCTGAAGATCGGCGAGCCTTCGGCGGCTCTGTTTGTTATTCCTGCTGACTACGCCGAAGAGTCGCAGACCGAGGGCCTTGCGAAGCTGTACGCCTTGTATCCCAAAAGCAAAGCTCCGCAGTGCTTCTATGACAGCAAGCTCAAGGGCAGCGAGTACAAGCATTACCTGAAGTACGGTCCGTATCCAGGAGGGGCGGCTGAGAAGATAGTCAAGGATCGGAAGTGGAACGCTCCGGTCCTGAATCCAGAAGTACTCGCATTCAGAAAGTAATCTGAAGCACTCCCCGGCTGGCCTTCGGGTTGGCCGGGGCATTCACCCAGAGGCTCTTAGACAGTCCTGATATTGTCTAACAGCCCGTCGAAGAATGTCTAAGTTGTAGGGATTATGAGGCCGACCTTGAAGTCAGGCCTCTAAAAAGGATTGAAATCCTATGGATGTCTGGGGCTCAGCCGCAAGGCACTTTCAAGCTGCTATTCAACTCGCTCCACTATGCGGCCGCTGAATAAGCTGCTGCCTGGCACTCTGATCGCCACGTTGATTGCAGCGACGGCCTGGTCGCAAGCTCCCCAGCCGAGCCTCTTCAGCGGTATGCGCTGGCGCATGATCGGTCCGTTTCGCGGAGGCCGCGTTCTGCCCGCGCTCGGCATCCCCGGGAACGCAACCACCACCAAAGAGGAAGGAATTAACTTCAAGAATACTAAAATTACTACTGGTTGCTGTGTTGCCGCAATCGCTTTGATCGACGCAGGCCTGCACGCACAAACACAGGCCCCGTCCCATCCTGGCCCGTTCTTTTACGAGGGGACCGTTTACTTTAGCGGTTTCGGGACTAATCCGCCGAGGAGCATTAAGACCATGCGGGCTCGCAACTCGGCCGGAATAGGGGTCCGGGGGGATGGTTACGACGTTAAGAACGAACAGGTCAAGTCTGAATGGAAGTTCAGGAAAATCTACCACCCTGATGGCTTAGTGCAATCCACGCATGAATCGGTTCGGTCGGTTACGTCTATTTTCTACGGAAGTCCCCAGGTACAGACCAAGGTTCCGAACGACCTCAAGGCCTGCATCGGAACTGACGAAAAGTTAGTGGGCGACCTTATCCTTGCCGGCGTTCGAGTCAGTAAAATTTCCAGCGATAGCAGCCGTGCGGTTTCGACCAGAACGATCTGGGTAGAGGGCGGCTGCGTGGAATTGGAATCAGTTCATCAGTGGCGCGAGATCACCGGAAAGCTGGGCGGCATCACTACCGTGAAGCTGGATGTGCTGAAGCTGGAAGAGCCGCCTGCTGATCTATTCACGGTGACGTCTGACTACATCGAAGAGTCTCAAACGGAGGCTAGCTTGCGGGATATTGGGTACGACCTGTCCAAAGCGACATCCGATTTTCACGAGACGTTGGCCAGCCAGGGCGAAATGAAGATGTATCGCAACCTGGGACCTGGACCTGGAGGCCGCGCCGAGGCTATTGCTCGGCAGCACAACTTAAAGGCTCCTGATCCGTCTTCGAGGGCAATGAAGATTTCACTGGAGGAGGCTAGGTCGGGAAAGTAGCTTTTTAATCTGTACGCTCCCCGGCTTGGCTTCGGTTCGGCCGGGACTTCTCTGAAAGGCTCTTAGACTTTGCAGATTATGTCTAACAGCCCGGCAAAGAATGTCTGGTTGTAGGGATTAAAAAAGGCCGACTTTGAAGTCAAGCCTCTAAAAAGCATTGAATCCTATCGATGTCTTACAGCTCAGCCGCAAGGCACTTTCAAATTGCTATTCAACTCGCTCCACTATGCGGCCGCTGAATAAGCTGCTGCTGGGCACGCTAACGGCCACACTGATTACGGCGGCGGCCTGGTCGCAAGCTCCCCAGGCGAGCCTCTTCAGCGGTATGCGCTGGCGCATGATCGGTCCGTTTCGCGGAGGCCGCGTTCTGCCCGCACTCGGCATCCTCGGGGAACGCAACACCTATTACTTCGGCTCCGTGGGCGGAGGCGTCTGGAAGACAACCAATGCCGGCGAGACCTGGTCGCCGATTTTCGATCATCAACCCATCGCCTCCATCGGGGACCTCGCAATCGCTCCGTCCGATCCGAACATCGTTTACGTCGGCACAGGTGAGGCCGACCTCCGTTCCGACAACACATTTGGCAACGGCGTCTACAAATCCATGGATGCCGGAAAGAGTTGGATGCATGTGGGGTTAGCCGACAGCCGGCATATCGGCCGCGTGCTGATCCACCCGCGCGATCCCAACGTGGTGTTCGTCGCCGCGTTAGGCCACGCTTACGGACCGAACGCGGAGCGAGGAGTGTTCCGGTCCAGAGATGGCGGCAAGAACTGGGACAAGGTCCTGTACAAGGGTCCCGATGCCGGTGCGATTGATCTCGCCTTTGAACCCGGCAACCCCAGCGCGCTCTATGCCGCGCTCTACCGGGTGCGCCGTCCGCCCTGGAGCACCTACGCTCCTATCGAGGGACCAGGTAGCGGGCTGTACAAATCCACCGATAGCGGTAACACCTGGACTCCGGTCACTGGCGGCGGTTGGCCCGCGGGACAACTGGGGCGCATCGGAATTGCGGTGGCGCCAGCTAATCCGCGACGCGTGTACGCGAGTGTTGATGTGAAACCAGAGGGCGATGCAAAGGCCGCCGGTCTTTACCGCTCAGACGATGCGGGCGCTACCTGGGTGCGGGTGGGGACGGATCCTCGCATCCTGAGCCGGGCCTGGTACTTCAGTGGCGTCACCGTTTCGCCCGATAACTCCGACATCGTCTACGTGGCGAATATCTCACTGTACCGCTCCCTGGACGGCGGCAAGAACTTCACAGCGATCAAAGGCGCACCGGGCGGCGACGATTACCATACCCTCTGGATCGACCCCAAGGATCCGT
>JBBSHP010000356.1:0-5521 GCA_038232555.1 Bryobacterales bacterium | reverse complement strand
CGGTGTCAGCGCCTACAACGGTGGCGTGAACTTCCTTTCGGGGAGTCCCTACCTGATGACTGCCGCGCGAATTCTCGCTGTGGAAGGCGAGCACGTCGGGAACATCCGGCTGGAAGTCGCTCGACTGGGTATTCCGACGGCTCCGCTGGACGGGGCAGACGTGCTTCCCCCGCCCTCCGGAGCGAATTTCTTTTCCACCAACAAAGCAAACGGCCTCAGTGCTTTCCGCACACCCGGCCAGGTGCTCTACCTGGCGTATGGCTTCGTGGCGGGCGTAACCTCGGGCGGTTTCTTCCCCAACGGCGTGAATGGCGTGCTCAATACATCGAGCGGGCCTGCCACCGCCGCCAATCTCAGCTAGCGCCTGCACTAAAGAGAGCCGGAATCTGACTGACCGGCTCTCCCTTCCAAACATTTATGTCTCTACAACCTATTCTTCTGCTAAAAGTGCTGGCAGAAACGCGCTTGAAGGGATACCCGTTTGTAAAAGCCGTACCTCGCCCCAAGCCGGGTAATGAAGAGGTCTTATCGGCATTCGGGTAAATACCACCAGGTTGCTGGACCTCAATGCTTATCAGGTCACCAAGCCCCTGCGGGTGAAAAAGGGGACGCGCAGGCCATCTCTCACGTCCGTTCCGTACATACGGTGGACATCCTGTCACAACGTGGGCCAGAGCAAACCCATCCCTTGTTTTATTGTTCCGATGAAACCGTCCGCGGGCCGGCCGCATCGGGAGCCCCGCGAGAGGTTCTCAGTAAACTTCGAAACAAAAAACGCGATTGGAATCGTTGGGCGATAGCGAATACTCGCCGTTCTCCAACTGCTCGTTTGCTTCGATACGGTAGAGCTGATCGCCCAGCCGGGTCACCATCACATGCATGGGTCGCGGCCCGTTCTTTTTCTTCTTCTGGGTCATGGTAATTTCGCGCTGGCCATTTTTCACGTCCAGCTTGTAAAGCTCAATGCGATCCGCAACCAACTGCTTGGTGTGGATGATAAAAATCGGTTCCGCCAGGGGCGTCCGTGCTGGCGAAGCGGCGCCAGGAATGGTGTACGTCACTTCACCTTTGCGATTGTCTTCCCGTGCATCCGCGCCCTCGGTCTCTATCAAATTATCGGCGTGCATCAGGTAGGGGACATCCGTTTTGGGCGGCTTCGGTCCCGAGTAGGTATCGGCGGCGATCATGCTGGCGCCGGCCAGCGCAAACAGCGACAATACCCGATAGCGCATCTGTCTGTATTCTACTGACCGCGAACCTGGATGGCAAAGCCCAAGAAAGATTCTCTCGAACAGGAACTTGCGCGCATGCGGGCAATCCGAAAGGCCCCGGAAGAATACGTGCTGGAGAGGGACTTGGCGCCGTTCCTTGAGCACAAGAGCAATCACGCCGTGGCGGCCGCGGCAGAAGTTACGGCTGAGCTGGAAGCCACCACGCTGGAGCCGAACTTGAGGGCAGCGTTTACGCGCCTGATGAAACATCCGGCGGAGCGCGACCCGGGCTGTAAGGCTTTGATCGCCATTGCCTCGGCGCTCGCCACGATGGGAGCCGATGCGTCTGAGGCTTACCTCGCCGGCATCGAACACGTTCAGAGGGAGGCCAGCTATGGTCCGCCCGTGGATGTTGCGGCTCCTCTACGCGGGTTATGCGCGCGGGGGCTGGTGCGGATGGCGCATCCGGACGCCCTGCTCTACACGGTCACCGTGCTGGCGGATAAGGAAGTCCCGGCCAGAGTGGGTGCTACCCGCGCGCTGGGGGATTCCGGCGGCAGTGCGGCCGAGCTGCTGCTGCGGTTGAAAGTACTCCAAGGGGATGTCGACGAAGTGCTGTCGGAATGCTTTAGCGCGCTGCTCTCCATTGAGCCGCAAAGATCGGTCGATTTTGTAGGCGGGTATCTGCATAGCCGCCCGGAGGAAGTGATCGAGTGCGCCGCACTGGCGCTGGGCGAATCGCGCTTACCGGCGGCCGTTAGTCCATTGCAGAAGGCCTATGAGAGTCATGTGAGCCGGCCCCTTCGAAAAACGTTTCTGCTCGCGCTGGCAATGCTTCGCAAAGATGAGGCTTTGGAATTTCTGTTGCGGCGTCTGGAACAACAGAGTGAGAATCCCGCCAACGATGCCTTAGCCGCGTTGAACTTGTACCGCGGGGATGCGGGCGTGATGCAACGCGCACGCGAGATCGTTTCAAAACGCGATAGCGCTTTGCTCAGGCGCGTGTGCGCTGAGACTTTGGGCTAAGCGTGCGCCAAGCAGGCGCTATGGGGAAAGTCGTTCAAGAGCCCACTGGTTGCCGGAGTCTTTGCGATAGCGTAGGCGATCGTGCAGCCGGTTGGGGCGTCCCTGCCAGAATTCGATACTGGAGGGCTCGACCCGGAATCCTCCCCAGAAAGCAGGGAGTGGGACGTCGATCCCGGCGTATTTCGCTTCCAGCTCCCCGAGAGCTGTCTCTAATGAAGTCCGGCCAGTGATCACGCTGCTCTGTTGTGAAATGGAGGCCCCGAGCTGACTTCCGCGCGGCCGGCTGTGGAAGTAAGCTTCCGATTGTGCGCGGCTGGTGCGTTCCACGACTCCCGTTACGCGAACCTGCCTTTCCAGCTCCGCCCAGAAAAAGACCAGCGCCGCATGGGGGTTGCGGCTGAGCTCCCTTCCTTTCTGGCTTTCGTAATTGCTGTAAAACACGAAGCCGGTTTCATCCAGACCCTTGAGCAACACGATACGGGCCGAGGGTTGCCCTTCCGCCGAAGCGGTTGCCAGTGTCATCGCGTTTGGCTCCTTCAGACCGGCCGAGCGAGCCTCCGCGAACCATTTTGCGAACTGCACGATGGGATCGGAATCCACCTCAGTCTCCAAAAGCCCGGCTCGTGTGTAGTTTTCCCGGAGTAAGGCGATATCGATAGCGTTCACTTATCCATCATCCGATAACAGCGATTCGACTGTTATCCTGAGACTTAAAATGACATACGATCTGATCGTAATTGGGAGCGGACCGGGCGGCTATTCGGCCGCTGTGCGGGCCGCGCAGTATGGCCTGAAAACGGCCATCATCGAGAAAGACAATAAACTGGGCGGCACCTGCCTGCATGTGGGGTGCATTCCCACTAAGGCGCTGCTCCACGCCGCGGATGTCTGGGAGTATTTCAAACACGCAGCCGAACAAGGGTTGGAGTGCGACAATCCGCGTATCGTCTACAACAAAATTCTGGATCGTAAGAACAAGATCGTTTCGAAGCACGCCAAGGGCGTCGAGTTCCTGATGAAAAAGAACAAAGTGGATTCGATCACTGGCTTCGCGACACTGAAAGGCCGCGGCAAGGTGGAAGTCCGGAGTGCGAAAGAGGCCAAAACTCTGGAAGCCAAAAACATCATCGTCGCAACCGGATCGGAAGCACGCATGCTGCCCGGTCTGCAGGCCGATGCCACCACCATTTTGACCAACATTGAGATTCTGGATTTACCCAAGGTCCCGAAGACGCTGGCGATCATCGGCGCGGGCGCGGTAGGCGTGGAGTTCGCTTCCATCTTCAATCGTTTCGGAACCAAAGTCACCGTCCTTGAAATGTTGCCCAGGCTGGTGCCGGTGGAGGACGAAGAGGTCTCGAAAGAATTGGAGCGGGTATTTCGCAAAACCGGAATTCGCTGCGAAACCGGAGCCAAGGCCGAGAATATTCAGAAAACCGATAAGGGCGTACGTTTCAGTGTGGCGCTTGCCAATGGCAAACGCGAAGAGCTTGAGGCCGAGACGCTGCTGGTCGCAGTGGGGCGCAAACCACTGACCGACAACATTGGGCTGGACACCATCAAACACGAACTGGATCGAGGCTTTATCAAAGTGGATCCCTATCAACAGGTGGGTGAACCGGGCGTGTACGCAATTGGAGACGTGGTGGCCGGGACTCCCCAGTTGGCGCATGTGGCCAGCATGGAAGGCATGATCGCCGTTGCCCACATGGCGGGCAAACCGGCCAAGCCCATCAACCGGAACCGTATCCCCGGGGCGACCTACACCGATCCCGGTATCGGCAGCGTGGGAGTAACCGAAGCGCAGGCGCGGGCCCAGGGATTCAAGGTGAAAGTTGGCAAATTCCCTTTCTCGGCGAACAGCAAGGCGACCATCCTGGGCAGCCATGATGGTTTTGTGAAGGTGATCTCGGAGGAGCGCTTTGGCGAGATTCTGGGAGTGCACATCATCGGACCACAGGGGTTTGAGCTGGTCTCGGAAGCGGTTACCGCCATGGAAGCGGAGGCTACTGCTGAGACCATGATGAGCACGATTCATGCGCATCCCACGCTGTATGAGGCGATGGGCGAGGCATTTAACAACGTGTATGGCATGGCGATCAATGTATAGCGGGAACGATGTTTAGCGGGAACGGCTGAAGCATGCCGCAGCAAGTGCGCGATCTGGGCTCGATGGGCTACGCGGAAGCACTGGCTATCCAGCAGGACCTGGTCCAGCAGCGCAAGCACGGTCTGGTTCCCGACCAGCTTTTGATCGTGGAGCACCCGCACGTGATCACGCTGGGCCGCAACGGGCATGTTGAAAATCTGCTTGCCAGCGAGGAGGTTTTGCGGCGCAGTGGTATCGCGTTCCATCACACCGATCGCGGCGGCGATATCACTTATCACGGTCCAGGACAGATCGTGGTTTACCCGATTATCGATCTGAGAGAATGGAAACGCGACGTGGTCGCCTATGTGCGCGCCGTGGAGCAGGTGATCATCAACGCACTCCGCGATTTTTCGATTGTGGGTGAGCGGGTGCCGGGCAGCACGGGAGTGTGGGTAAATGGGAAGAAGGTGGCGGCCATCGGGGTGCATATTAGCCGCTGGGTCACGTCCCACGGTTTTGCGTTGAATCACACCACGGATTTGAGCTACTTCCAGTACATTGTTCCGTGCGGGTTGACCAAGCCGGTCACTTCCCTGCGCGACCTGGGTGTGCGGGCGAGCCGGCAGGAAGTGACAGCCGCTCTCTTGGAGCACTTTGCGGAACAGTTTCAACTGGAGCTGAAAGAGGAGATTGCATGACTGATATCGTAATGCCCCAAATGGGCGAGAGCATCGTCGAAGGAACCTTGACGAAATGGCTCAAGAAAAAGGGCGACCGGGTGGAGCGCGATGAGCCTCTTTTTGAGATTTCGACGGACAAAGTAGACACTGAGATTCCTGCTCCCGCCGCCGGCGTGCTTTCTGAAGTGCTGGTGGAAGAAGGAAAGACCGTGGCCATCAGCACGGTGGTGGGCAAGATCGATGAGAGCAGCAACGGCGCAGGGCCGTCATCGTCCACTTCCGCCCCGGGACCGGCAATCGAGCCTGAGCTGAAGGATCGGGAGGAAGCGGCGAAGCAGACCGATGTGGGCCCTTCAGTGGCGGCCAAGACTCCGGAGCCGTCTTCACCCAAGGAGCCGGTTGCCACCTCCGCTGGTCCATATCCTGTACCAACGCCCGAACCAGAGCCGAATCTGCCACAGCCTGAGCCGGATGTGCCCAATGGACCGCTGTCTCCGCTGGTACGTAAGATG
>JBBSHP010000355.1:0-5523 GCA_038232555.1 Bryobacterales bacterium | reverse complement strand
TCTTGATAGACTCGCCACACGGCAAGCTTATCAGAAAACATAATCACATGGATATGTTTAAGTGATACGGTATACTAGGTATCCACCTGTGCCTTGCCCCGCTCCAACGTGCACACCCCCACCTTGCACATAGGTCCCAATGTACTCAGCGCAAATGGAATCGGTGCCGGTCACGGCCGAATAGATGCCTTGGGCCTGCAGAAAGAGCGCACGGACTGCCACGGCCGTGAAGTTGGGAACCCCCCGTTCACCGTACGCTGATGACGCGCCTTCCATTCCCAAGACCGGCTTGGACGTACGCTTGGTAGGTCAGTGATGTTGGGTCTGAATCTTCTAATACCCTGGTGTCGAGCGCGCTGCCCTCGGTATTTTTATTTCCGCCGACCATGGGCACGTTATCACCAAGAGTAAGAGGCTGGACCTGTGTATCATCAACGATCTCGCCCCGAATCGCGGAAGCGCTGTTACTGCCCCAATATCCGTGGTCTTGCGAGGGCAAGTTAGCCCAATAGGTACCATTCACATCGCCCGCGCAAACATTTCCTTTCTTTTGACCACCATTTGACGGGTACCGAAGCGTAAAAAGTTGGCCCGTCTGAAACCCATAGTTCGCCGTGTCGGCCGCATTCGGAGATATAGGTGAGAAGGGCAACAACCCATCCGCGTAGGTGGTCACCATCAGTTGTCCGCCGGTTGCAAGCGCAGTCACGTGCATGGTGGCTTGCGCTGTGATCGCCCGCGCCAGCATTATGGGAACATCAGCCCCGGCGATGACCCTGACAAAACGGTAATTTGCGCCGGTGGCCGGTGCGGCCGTCCAGGAAGCAGCATCCGGCTGGTTGCCGTTAGCTGCACTTGGTAGCGCGAATTCGACTGTAGGACTAGAAACGCTCTGGGTTCCGAGGTTCCATTTGTTGGGCGTGTTTTGAACCGCGAGGTTAGCTGCAGCTATCCCGGCGGGTGTGCCATTTAGCTGTAAGGCAGCAGCCAGCGCAGCCGAGTCCGCAAAGGCCTGGACCTCATTCCGGGCTATGTACACACGTCCCAGGTCCACTGCGAGTCCAGCCGCTCCCAGTACGGCCGCAAAACCGACCGCCGCTGCAACCAAAACGAATCCCTTTTGATCTTTTCTGCCGTTTTCCGGCAAGTGTTGATTCGTCGGTTTGAGCATCACTTCTTACTCATCGAATCCGTGTTGCCGGCACCGTATACGTTTAACCCATTAAGAGCTTCCCCAAAAGTGCTTAGCCCGTCTCAGGACCTCCGGCTAGCTCGGATGCCGATCCAAACCCGGGCTGCAACGGACAATGCGGCGGTCAACGCAGCCAGCCAGAGTATGCGCGCTTCGCTGGCCGCTACGTGGCCTGCTCGCTGCTTCAGCAGCTTCTCCTCCTCGGCGTCCATCTCTGAGGCAATGGCGCGGATCCGGTTCATGACGCCGTCGTTATCTTGACGAGCGATCAGATCCCGAGCCGCCTCAAAGCTTTGATCGCGCCGGGCGTTGATAGTGGTCTGGATTTGATTCAGCTTTTGATCGATCAGAGAACGAAGCCGCGCCAGCCTTACCTGCTGTCCTTTGTTTCTGATCAAGAGACGGCCTAAGTCGGCGAGGGAAGCCGGGAGGGCCTGGTGCCGGGCCTTGTCGTACGGCTCAAGAAAGCTGGGATCTCCGGTAATGATATACCCGCGCTGGCCCGTCTCGGCTTCCTCTGTCGCCAGCAGGGCTTGCCTGATGGATCCCAGGACCTGATAAGTATGGACCACCATATCGCGGTCCTGCCGTAGGATGGAGTGCGAGCGGTAAGAAAGAAGTGCGCCGACAACCACGATAACGGCCAGCGGTACCGCGCTCACGGCTGTCGAGCGGGACATCCCGTCCCGTATGCGGCGTAGATTCAACTCAGTGAGCCAACAACATTGCCGAAGATCGGGACGGTCCTTATTTCCTGGTTTTCGGTTTCACTTTGATGGTCTTCTTAGCAGCCTTGGCGGGTGAGTCGCCCCGGCCATGGCTGGCCGCAACCATGGTCTCCTCACCCACGGTTGGGACTCCGTCCGTAAGGAGCTGCCGCTTATGGGCCAGGATCTTGCGCCCGAGGTCATCAAAGTCGATGTTCAGGGCTTTGGCCGCGGGAAGCATGTCGTGTTCTTCTTCTTTGATGTGGTGGCGGATGTTTTCAGACAGCACAGTGAACTTGGCTTCGTAGTGATCTTCAGACCCGGTCATGCTGGCCAACTCCGCTATCAGCACCTTCGCTACATGATGCTCTTCATCCGCTTCGTTCATCATGTGTTTTCCAAGCTTCTTGCGCACGGCTGGATAGAAGAGGTCCTCTTCCACGGCCGCATGTACTTTTAGCTCGGTGAGAGCCTCGCCGACGATCTTCTTTTTGGCGGCTCGAGTTTTGGCGTCGTCGAACTGATCGAAAAGCTTCTGGACGCGATCATGATCGGCCTTGAGGATGCCAATGGCATCGTTACTGTCGCTTGAAAACCAGTCAAACATTTTTGTGGGAGCCCCTGGTATCTAGCTTACTCCGCTCGCGGAGGCGCTATCCGCCGATGGCGTACATAGGCCGGGGCGGAGGCACAAAGCGGGAAGAGTTAATCTCGTGGCCAATCCATTTCTGGCGCACGGTGTCGCGAATTGCATGGGCGATCCGTTCGTCCGTGGATCCGTTGCGCAGCAGACTTTTGATGTCGGTCTCGTCGATGGCGAACAAGCAGTAGCGGAGCTGTCCATCGCTGGTGAGGCGAATACGGTTGCAATTCAAGCAAAATGGCCGGCTCACGGAGGCGATGAAACCCACCCGGCCGCGGCCATCGGCGAAGCGGTATTCGAGCGCCGGCGCGCGCTCATCCCGATCCGGAATTGGGATCAGTGGAGCTATCTCGCGGGACAGCATAGCGAGCATGTCGTCGGTGAGCAGCACCTTGGCGCGGTCCCACAAATTCTGAGAATCGAGCGGCATGAACTCGATATACCGGATCTCGATATCGCGTTCCCGGCCATAGCGCGCCAGGGGAACAATATCGGGTTCTACCAGGTTCTTCACTGCCACAGCGTTGATTTTTATCGGTCCAAACCCAAGGCGCTGCGCCAGGTCGATGCCTTGAAGCACGCGCGGCAGATCGTCTCTCCGCGTGATCTGCAGGAACCGCTCGCGATCGAGAGTATCCAGATGGACATTCAACCGGCGCAACCCCGCTGCGTAGAGCTGCTCAGCCTGTTCGGCCAACAGAACGCCGTTCGTGGTTAAGGCCAAGTCGTTCACTCCCGGGATCGCAACCAACTTGCGGATCAGCACCGGAAGATCTTTTCGGACCAGCGGTTCTCCTCCGGTCAGACGCAGTTTGGTGACGCCCAGCGCTACCGCAATTCGCGCAAAGCGCTCGATCTCTTCAAACGAGAGAACCTCTTCTCGCGCCAGAAACTTCACCCCGGTTTCGGGCATGCAGTAGAAGCAGCGGATATTGCATCGGTCTGTGACGCTGATCCGCAGATTGTCGTGCAGGCGGTGGAAACCGTCGATGAGCGGGGCGATGACAGCAGGAGGGAGCACAGCGGGCCAGCTTTACTTTACCGCGAGCATACGCTCGATGGGCAAAGCGGCACGCCGGATCAAGTCGTCTGAAAGCTCAATCCGAGGCTCCAGGTATTGCAGACAATCGCGCAATTTCTCAAGA
Source organism: Bryobacterales bacterium (assembly GCA_038232555.1). Taxonomy (GTDB): domain Bacteria; phylum Acidobacteriota; class Terriglobia; order Bryobacterales; family Bryobacteraceae; genus JBBSHP01. The sequence continues at coordinate 1,836 of JBBSHP010000355.1, read as the reverse complement.
GTGTTGCGGCGCATGTAGGGACATTCGCTGCAGTTGCAGTTCTCGTTCGCCACAAAGTAGAACCGTTTATGCGGCGCCAGGCGCTGCAGAGAATGCGCCACCCCGCTCTCGGTCATGATGATGAACTCTTCGGCGTCAGCGGCGACACACCAGTCGATAAGAGCGCTGGTGGAGCCAATGAAGTCGGCCATGGCGAGCACATCCCCGGGGCACTCGGGATGAGCGGCAACCAAAGCGTGCGGATGCTCAAAACGCGCGGCAGTGAGGCGACGCGCGGGAAAAGTGGCGTGCACGATGCAGGCCCCTTGCCAGATGTGCATGTTCTCGCGACCCGTCTGTCGCTTGACATAATTGCCAAGGTTGATGTCGGGCAGAAACAAAACCGATTGATGGGCGGGGATGGAATTGACCACCTTTACGGCATTTCGGGAGGTGCACAGAATATCGCTCTCGGCCTTGACCTCGACCGATGTGTTGATGTAGCTGACCACCACGTGATCGGGGTGCAGTGTTCGGTACGCGCGCACCTGTTCCGCGGAGCAACTCTCCACCAGGCTGCAGCTCGCTTTCAAATCCGGCAGCACCACGGTCCGAGTGGGGTTGAGTACCTTGGCCGTCTCGGCCATGAAAAGTACTCCGCAGAACGTGATGACGTCGCCCTCAAAGTCGCGCGCAGCACGCGATAGCTCAAGGCTGTCGCCCACGGCGTCGGCAAGCTCCTGGATTTCCGCATCCTGGTAGTGGTGCGCCAAAATTACGGCGCGGCGGGTCCGTTTCAGCTCACTGATTTCTTCGGTGATGGATTGAACCGCTACCATGCTGTGTTCCTTTATTGTAACAATGGAGACAGTCTTATGAGCCCCTCTATTCGATTCATCGTCTGCTTGCTAACTCTATCCGCCGCCATTCCCGCGGCTTTCGCGCAATCCAGCCTACTTACCTGCAATGCGACCTCCGTGCCGCCTATCGTTCGCGGCGAAGGGATCACGGAAAGGGTCGGCGACATTGTGGTGTACTGCTCCGGAGGAATGCCGAATGCACGCATCACCGGGAACTTCTCGGTATTCCTATCGGTAAACATCACCAATCGCGTTTCGGGCAACAATGTCACTGATGTAGTGTTCACCGTGGACAGCGGCTCCGGTCCTCAGCCCATCACGGTTCCCGGCACCATCGCCGGACCAAGCGACCTGGTCTACAACGGACTCTCGTTTACCCTCTCGCCAACCGGGACGGCAACACTTCAGATTGCTAACGTTCGAGCCGCCGCTAATCAGTTGATGCTTGCATCGATTGGTGGGATTCAGGCCTTCCTGGCGTTCACGGCTGGCAATCTGGTGAACCTGACAAACGCGCAATTTCCGGTGGCGCGGATTCAACGTGGGTTGTACGCGGGCCAGTCCTCAAAACTGATCTGCGGCACCAATGGCTCGGCCTTACCAGCCACGTTGACGTTTTCAAATCTGCTTGCGGCCGGCACTGTCTTTGCGAGTACGCGAGTGACGGAAGGTTTTGCCGACGCCTTCGGACAGCGTAGCGCCTGGGCCAACCGGAATGCGGATGCGGGGGAGCGGATCATTGTTCGCTACTCTGGATTCACGCCAGGCGCGCGTCTATTTGTCCCGGACGTGGTGGCCGGATCGGACGCAATCCAAGCGACGGCCGGGGGCGACTTCGGTCTGCTCGCCTCGGGCGGCAAGTACGCGGCGGGCGGAAACGGCTCCCTGTTGCTGGCGCGAGTGCCGTCCGCCGATGCGAACGGCGCTGGAGGCATGCCAGTGTTTACTCCAGGAGTGGCTACGGGGACGTTGAGCTTCGATACGGTAGGCGAAGTTC
>JBBSHP010000354.1:0-5538 GCA_038232555.1 Bryobacterales bacterium | reverse complement strand
TGACGCGATTGCCCGAAGTACCGCTTTGAGTTCCCTCCCAATACGACCTGGATGGTTTTTACGGACGTAGTGCCTCATGCAGTTTTGTCCGGCCGCTTTGCCATCGAACAGACATTCATCATCTCCAGGTCGAGCCTGGCAAATCCATCTCACTCGCCCGCTTCGATTCTAGAGGCTCTCAGCGGAAAACCGCTGACGAACTAGCCGGAAAATCCGCAGCATGCCCGCTGGCCCACCTCGTCCCCGCCCGGAGCCGTGGAGCATCAAGAGGGAGCAGTACAAACATCGCGTGCTGCTGCCGCTGCACCGGCTGAATTGGATCTGGGAATGGCTGGCGCATTTCCTGAGCAATTGGGTTTTCCTCGAGGTACTTGAGTATCTCGGGAAGTTTTCCGTGCTGATCGCCGTGATCTATTTTTTCGCGGAGTCCGGCGATCGCAAAAAGCAAAAACATTACCAGGCTTGGCAGGTCGTGAACACGGCTCAGGGTAAGGGTGGCAGTGGTGGGCGAGTGGACGCATTGGAGGAACTGAATCGAGATCGTGTCCCGCTGGTGGGCGTAGATGTCAGTCGAGCCTTCCTGCAAGGCATACGGCTGCCCCGCGCAGATCTGCTCCGGTCCAACTTGGAGAGCGTAGATGCGCGCCGCAGCGTTCTTCGATTTGCGAATCTTACTTACTCCAATTTGCAGTCGAGCAATCTGCGTAACAGCGATCTCACGCACGTCAAACGAGGAGGGACAAACCTGGAAGATGTCGATCTCGCGGAGGCTGATTTGTCCGGCGCCGATCTGAACCAGACGAACCTGGATAGAGCCGACCTGCGGGACACGAATCTTCACGACAGCCAATGGCAGAAGATCAGCGGAATCAGGCTTGCCAACATTTGGGGCGCAAAAAACGCACCGGAGGGCTTCGTGGCCTGGGCAATCGAGCACGGGGCCGTTTCGATTGAATCAGACGACGAGTGGACCGCACTGCAAAACAAAGCAAGCCCTCAGGTGGTCCCGCCCGTTTCGGCTCCCCACTACTGAATCAGCACGTTCACCGGGTTGGAAGACGCCCACCGATGGTTACGATCACGTCAACCTTACCGGCTCCCGCCAGCGATCGGGGAACCGCAACATTGTACTAGGCGACACCGTTGAAAGGCGAGAGCGGGGTCCCACGGACTCGAGTAAGGATCCGGTAGCCAAGCCAGTATTGTTTACCGAATACAGAGTCGGTCCCGAGGCCGGTTTGTTATAGGTTCGAGTGGTGGTCGAGTTGGCTTTGGGATCGACGAAATCGAAGGAATAAGAAGTCTCGTTAGCCGAGTAGTTGATGAAATAACTCCTGTCGCCCAAAGTGTATTCGAGTGAGTACCGTTCGGCCCAGGCCAGGTGAACCCAATGATTCTGGCCCCGGGCAGGGGATCTCCCGCCGGGCCGCACAGGCGTTGTAAGTGGCTGGGGAGTGACCGCGTCATTTTGAACTTGCACGACACCGCGCAAGCCGCCGTTCACGTACGGGTAAGCCTTGCTGGAATAATGATAGGGTCCATTCTTATAGCTGTGGCCATTGTATTGGTCGAGACCCACCACCGTGGACCCATCTGTTTCGGCGATTCTATACAAGGCATAGCCGTCGAGCGCATATCCGATCGGGTTGGAAGCACCAACCACGTCCACCAGGTGAAGCGGAGCTACATGGTACTGATGGTCGTCTGCACGGCCGCAGTGTCCCCCGAATTCGTCCAGTTCACCCGCAATGTAAGTATCCGTGATGCCGCGAAGCCAAGCGCGGCAGTCAAGCGGCACAAGATGACTGTGGATAGTTTTGTGTTCATGAAATGGTTCCGGCTACCTGCGATCGCGGGGACGAGTCTCAGCACGGTGTAGCTCAGAACATCAGGTTGTTGTTAAGGTCTTATGTGCAAGCCGGATGTTGGAAACCCGCATATTGCAATCCAGATTGACAGTTCTCAATTGGATCTGTAAACTGCCAGTACCAGCGTAAACACTCATGCCCAAGATCTTGTTGCTCTTCATCGCCACGCTCCCGGCGGTCTTCGGACAGGTGACCACCGGCGAACTTTATGGGACTGTACTCGATCCCAATGGGGCAGCAGTCCCCGCGGCACACATTGCAGTCACGGCTGAAAATACAGGGGTCAAACGAATCGCACAAAGTTCCTCGCAGGGTCTCTATGCGGTGTCCGGACTTCAGCCTGGGGCGTATCGAGTGTCGGTTGAGATGGCAGGATTCAAACACTACGAGAAATCGAAGATCGTGATCACCGCCGGCAGCCGGGTGGAAGTAGACCTGCCTCTGGCGCTCGGCAGTACCAACGATCGGGTGGACGTAGTGGCGGAAGGCGAGACTGTCGAAACCTCTTCAGGAACGGTTGGACAGCTCATTGACGGTTCGCAACTTCGGGATATTGCCTTGAATGGCCGGAATGTCGCGCAGTTGCTTATGGTGTTGCCTGGCGTGGTCGCCACCACCGATGAGTTCGATCGAGGGGGCATCGGCTTCGGCAGCTTCGGCGACTTCAATGTCAACGGAATGCGCGCCACCCAGATGAGCGCCACGGTCGACGGCGGATCGAATCAGGACAGCGGCAATATCACGTCAATGACAAACAATGTGGGAGTCGACTTTGTGAGCGAGGTCAAGGTGGCCACATCCGGTTACTCAGCCGAGTACGGACGCTTTAGCGGCGCCCAGATGAATTTCACCACCCGCGGGGGCGGTTCTCAATATCATGGAACGCTGTTTGAATTCTTTCGCAACGACAAGTTGAATGCCCGCAGCTTCTTCTCGCCGGTGGTGGATACCCTGCGCCTCAACGATTTCGGTTGGAATGTTGGCGGCTGGCTGCCCCTGCCGGGCCTCTCGTCGGCATCTGACAAGAAGCTGTTCTTCTTCGCCGGCCAGGAATATAAAAAGCGGGTTGACGGGCAGACCAAGCTAGCCACGATGCCGACCCGGGCCGAAAGGTCGGGCATCATCAGCACCACTAGCACTCTGCTGTATCCAAACAATTTCCCCGTGCAGTCGTTGCGGGGCACGCCGATTCAGGACCCCAGCCGCGCCACCGCTGCCAATCCCACGGGGCGCAACATCCTGCCGCTCCAGTACATCACTGCCAATGGTCTGGCAGTCATGAAAATCTTCGATGTCATGGAAGGGCTCACATCCCTTTACCATGACACGCCGACCGCTAATAACAGCGTGTTTCAGCTTGCGAACCGGGATACGCGCCGTGAGGATATTCTTCGCTTCGACTACGTTCCCGCTGCCAAACACCGGTTTACGTACCGGCACCTCTATGACACCGGATCTCTCTAGACGCCATACGAGACTGGCAACATTACGACGTTCCGGGCCACCCGGCGTAACCGCGCTCCGAATGATCAACTCACTTGGTCGTGGCTCTCCGGAACCCGCGTGAACGATTTAGCGGTGACCTCTACGTATCTTTATCTGGAGCGTTTACCCAATGACAATTACCGGTTTCCCTCCACCTATGGGCTCAACATCAAAGAGCTGTTCGGACATGAGATGGACGACTATGGCATCCCCTCGATCGCGATATCGGGGTATACGACGATCTCCGGGGCCAGGATCAACCCGAAGTCGCCCGTGTACGATTTTTCGGTGCGCGATTCGTACTCCTGGCTGCGCGGCAAACATACTTGGAAGTTCGGGGGCATCTACATCAAGAACATCAAAAACGAGCGCATCACGGGATCGCTGCCGGGCCAATTCACGTTCAACGCCAGCGGCAATTCGATCACCTCCGGCAATGCCCTGCTCGATACCCTGCTGGGAAATTTCCGGCAGTATACGGAAGGCTCTAATGACAATTTTACTTACGTTCGATTCAATCAGGTTGAAAGTTATCTGGCGGATACCTGGCGCGTAACTCCCCGGCTGACAGTGGACCTGGGAGTGCGCCAGCAGTTCTTCGGAGCGCCGTACTCGGCGTACAACAACCTGGTGACATTTGTGCCCGAACTCTTCGACCCCCGGCGCGCCCAGCAGGTGGTGCCGACCGGGTCGAACGCAGGCCAACTCGCGCCGAATACGGGTAGCCCGTATAACGGGCTCGTGATTGGCGGTAATTCTTATCCCGATCCGGCCCGTGTTCCGGCCGCCGCACTTCGAGCGACCCAGCTTTTTCACAACCTGCCTGATAGCCTCTATAGCAGCCAGAACAAGTTCTCACCGCGGGTTGGATTGGTTTACGACCTGACTGGAAAAGGAACAACGGTGTTCCGGAGCGGCGTGGCCATCTACTACGATCGGCTGGCCGCCGGGCGCACTGTTGAGGCGGGAGGGAATCCGCCATTCACGAGCACGGTGACTCTATTCGACGGCAAGCTGGACGACCCCTCCTCGGGTAAAGCATCGGCACAGTTCCCTGTAGCGGTAACCAGTGTAGATCCAGCTATCACCGCGCCGACGACTTACAACTGGAACGTTGGTGTGCAACGCAAGGTCTTTCTAAACTCCATTCTGGACGTGAACTACGTCTCAACCCAGGGGAGGCACTTGCTGCGGCGGCCCGACCTGAACCTGGTTACTCCCGAACTGCAGAACTCGAATCGGACCGTCAACATCAATGCCTTGCGGCCTTATCAGGGTTACACCAACATTCGACTTTATGAGTCGGGCGCCAGCTCCAGCTATAACGGGCTGCAAGTGGGGCTTACGCGCCGCTACAGATCGAGCTTTACCTATAGCGTGGCGTACACGTGGTCGAAAGTTCTCACCGATTCGCCAGGGGACGCTACGGAGCCCGAGTCGAATCTCGATTATCACCGGGAACGCTCGCATGCCTCCTTCGACCGCAACCAGGTCTTCGTAATCACGCATGTCTACCACCTCCCTGGGTTCCGCAACCAGCGAAACGTTCTCGCGTACATTGCCGGTGGCTGGGATTTGTCGGGACTGTTGCAGATGCAGTCCGGTCCATGGCTGACGCCGCTGATCAGCACTCCCGCCGGCACCCGCCGGCCTGACGTGGTGGGAGATCCCGAATAGTTCGATCCGCGCACCTACCAAATCTTCAATGGCGGGAACAATCAATCCGTAGCAGGCAACTTTTTCTTCGATCCCACACCGGGCAAAACGTACAGCGCGCCGCCACCCGACCGTCTGGGCAACGCCGCCCCTTTCAGCCTGCTCGGGCCCGGACGCCTCAACTGGGATCTTTCAACATTCAAGAATTTCCGGGTGAGAGAATCAATCACCCTTCAATTCCGTGCGGAAGCTTTCAATGTGCTGAACCACACGAGCTTCCGTAGCCCCAATGCAACGGCCAGTTCGCGCGATTACGGCACGGTTTCAGCGAGCGGGCCACCACGGCTCCTGCAGTTCGGTTTGAAGCTGCTGTTCTAGCCGTGGTTATCAACCTTTAAACGGCAGTAGACCTCGAAGCTTGAACACAGAAGTGGTTACCATTGTTCAACATGAGCGAAATAGAAGCGGTTGTGCGGACTCACCCGGAGGGTGAAGGACAACCAGCGGCGAATCCCCAGCCAGAACCCCT
>JBBSHP010000353.1:0-5539 GCA_038232555.1 Bryobacterales bacterium | reverse complement strand
TAATAACCTACGCTCAGAATCGACTTCACGCGGGACTTCGCAGCAATTCAGAACAGCGTCGTGTTCGAGACACCTACGGGTAGTACGGAGGTGGGAAACCAGAATAGCGGCCGGGTACGTGCTGGCAAAAGCGTGCGTGATTACAAGATCAACGTTTATTAGAAAGGAGCATCAACTATGAATGCGTAGGGCCGTTGAACGAGCGCAGAAGCCGGTTGCGGAGATGCGGGACCACATGAAGGACTGAGCGCCGGAAAATCCAAAAGGTGGGATACGAGTGCAAACTGAGCGACAGGCGCAAGTTGGACGTCCGGCGCGTCGGTAGCGCCCTTCTGCAGGGCCAGCACATTTTGCTGGAGCGGACAGGAAGTGCTTTTCGATTGAGGAGCGGTGGGAGCTTTATTGCATGCACCGGATTTGTCGCAGCAGCTTCGCTGGGTGGTTTTGGCGTACAGGTCCCGGCAAGGCAGACAGCGCCCCGTAAGGAGGGTCCCGATCAACATCGTGATCAGAAATGTTTGAAGAGCCCGGCGCACAACTCCCTTTAGTCCGACACCTTCAGCGTAGCATTACTGCTTCGCGGGGCCGTACAGAATCCGCCCCGGGCGCTCTTGCGTTAGCTTCCCGCCGTCAATGATGGGTCTTCCGTTCACAATAACGTACCGGAACCCCTCCACATATTGGTGCGGATTCGGGAAGTCTGCTTTGTCCTGCACCGTGCTAGGGTCGAAGACTACCACGTCGGCTTTCATGCCGGGACGGAGCAATCCGCGGTCGAGCAGCTTCAGCCGCTCCGCCGGAAAGCCGGACATCTTCCGGATGGCGTCTTCGAGCGTGAGCACCTTTCGCTCCCGAACATAGCGCGCCAGCACGCGGGCGAATGTCCCGTAGCTGCGCGGATGCGGAGCGCCCTGGCCAAACACAGGGATCTCACCGTCGGATCCGATCATGGTGTTTGGCGAGCGTAGCACCCGCTCCACATCCCGCTCGTCAATGGCGTGATAAACCGCAGAACAACTGCCTTTCTGCTGCAATTCGATGGCTGTTTCGGCAGCATTCTCCGGAGTCACCTCGCGGCCATGTTCCGCTGTAATGGCGGCCAAGTTCTTGCCCGCGAGCTTGGGGTCGAAGGAGCAACTCGCGATAACGACGTTCTTGGATTCGCCCCCGCCGCGGTTCGTCAGTATGTTTTCGATGATCGAGGCTTTAATGCGGGCGCGCTGCTCCGGAGCGGAGAGCCTTTCGACCAGCGCTTTCTGGCCCCCGGCCTGGGACCATTGCGGGAACAAAGCGGCCAAGCCCGTACTCGAAGCGGTGTACGGGTAGGCATCGATGGTAATGTCTATGCCGCGCGCTCTGGCCTGTTCTATCAGTTGCAGCGTTTCGACGCTGCGGCCCCAGTTGGCCTTGCCGATAATCTTATGGTGCGTCACCTGGGTGGGCAAGCCCCCTGCTTGCCCAATGCGGATGGTCTCTCGGACGCTGTCCAGAACGTTGGCTGCTTCATCGCGCATGTGCGAGATGTGCATTCCGCCGAGTGCGCCTACTACCTTCGCCAACTCGATGACTTCTTCCGTCGGAGTGAAATTTCCCGGAACGTAGAACAGGCCGGTGGAAAGGCCGAATGCTCCTTCCCGCATGGCTTGTCGCGCCAGGTCTTGCATGCGTGCGATCTCACCTGCCGTGGCCTTCCGGTTCTCCAGCCCGAGCACTTGCTGCCGGATGGAGCCCTGCCCTATGAACGACCCGAAGTTCACAGCCATCTTATTTTGCGCCAGCTTTTCAAAGAAAGGCGCAAGTGGGACTGGCGAGCTGCCGTCGTTGCCCTCCAGGAGAGTGGTGACGCCCTGGCGGATGTAGTTTTGCGCGTTGGGATCCTGAAAGATTCCGCGGCGGGCATGGGTGTGGATATCGATGAAGCCGGGTGACACTACCAATCCCCGCGCATCGATACGGAGCAGAGCCGGAGCATCGCCCAGCAGTCCGATCTGGGCAATCGAATCTCCCCGAATCGCTACATCGCCCCGGAACCAGGGATTCCCGGAGCCATCGACGATAGTGCCGTTCGAAATAAGGATGTCGTAGGGTTGCGACGCTTGCAGAAACAGGGCGATCAGGAGCGCCAAGGGCATTGGTAAATTTTAGCGCGGTCACGCCCATCCGATTGAAGCAAGTAGCCGGCGGCCGGCGACGTGGATGCTCTAGGGCGGGCTGGGTTGACGAGTCGGGATCGTGAAAGTTGATCACGTGGTCCTGAGGTCCGGAGCGTGGGAAGCGCGCCACGGCACTTACCACGCTAGAGCCGACTTCCCGTTGCAATTCCCATCGGGGGAAAATTGGGGAATGGCAGGTCGAGTATGTTATCACTGCAAGCACACAATCAAAGAAGAAGAGAAGCACGATTGCTGGACAACGACTGAGGCCGCCCTTACCAGGGATCTGTCGGAGGACTTACGCGAAGCCTGGGAGAGACTGCGGGAGGCCGCCGTTTCTTTTGGAGACCAGCGGATCTACGCCTCTCACAAATCGATCATGTTCTCGCGCAAATCCTGCTACTTCTTTGTGCGTCCAAAGAGGAACGTTCTTGAAGTCTGTGTATTTCTAACCCGCGCGCTGGTCGCACCGCAGGTCCGCCGCGTTGATCGGGCATCGAAGTCCAAAGTCGTAAACACCATTGATATAAAACACCGGGACCAGATCGAGACTCCCCTTACCGACTGGCTTCGTGAAGCGTACATGTTTTGTGAGGTTCTATCCTCTAAAGCAAGCGGCAAATCACCGCCCAAGCGGCCCAGGAAGCGGAATGCCAATTAGGCCGATGCCACCGCCGCTAAGTCTCGAAAACGGCCGTGATGTGGTGATTTTGGAACCGGCCAAGAGATCTGAACTATTCGACGAAGGACCGGTTGTTGGCGGAGTGGGCTACCATCAAGCTCGCGGAGCCAGGCATTCGAGTGTCAGTTCGGCTGGCCCGGGCGGAATGTGGGAGTTGCTTAGGTCACTGGACCATGATGTTCACGGGCATTCCTGCAACTCCGCCGGCGCTTAACTCGATGGCCGCCGTTCCCTTAGTTGTATCGGCGGGCAGACGAAAGTTCACCTGATACCCGTCCACCGCGCCGGGAAACCCTACTGCTCCGAACACCACGGCGGATCTCCCATTCACCCTCACTTCAACCAGGGAATCGACCGGTGCAAGCGGGCTAGACGGAAATGGCTGGCCAGTGCCAACGCTGGGGCGGGTGGGGCCGACGCCCTTCGCGAAAATGGATAACACCTCGCCCGCCGCCGCTGGCTTCGACGCGGTGATGAGCGTAAAATCGCTGGAGTGGGTCACTGCCGCAATCTTCGGCGAGGACATTGGGACGACGCACGCCTGCCGAAAACCCGTCAACAGGAAACCATGGGTCGCACCGTCAGCGGTGTACCGTCCCGCGATGTCGCCGCGCTGATTGATTGCGGCGGCCCCGGTAAAGGTTGCGCCGGGGACATCAAATGTGCTGAATTGGCCGGCGCTCAACAGGTAGCCATGGGTTACACCGCCGGCAGTAAATCGACCGACGGCGTCACCGCGCTGGTTGATCCCGTAAGCGCCGGTGAAGGTAGAGGCCGGGAAGTCAAATGAGGTGAAATCGCCATCACTCACTAGAAAGGCATGCCGCACGCCGGCGCTGCTGTACCCTCCTGAAATGTCGCCTTGGGCGTTGATCCCGTTGAGCAGCGTTGAGGTTGAGGTCGCCTCGGGGAAATCGACCGTGCTGAATTGGCCCCCGCTCAGCAAAAAGCCATGGGTCACACCGGCTGATATGTAGAGTCCCACCATCTCGCCGCGAGCGTTCATCGCGGCGACTTCGGTGAATGGACGTAGCGCCGGGGAAATCAATCTTGGTGAATTGGCTTCCACTCAACGTGAAGCCATGGCGCACCCCGGCCAATGTGTATACCCCGCCGACATCGCCGCGCGGGTTGATCGCGTAGACTTCGGTGCCGGTAGCGTCGGGGAAATCAATGCGGGTGAATTGGCCTCCGCTAAGCAGAAACCCATGGGTCGCGCCGCCACTCACGTAAAATCCAACGATGTCAGCGCGAGTGTTGATCCCCCAGGGCTGGGTTGCGGCAGCGCCGGGGTAATCAATCGTGGTGAAGATAGGGCCCTGTCCAAAAACGTTCGATGTGGCGCACAGGGCGAAGATGAGCGTGAGCAAGTACCCACTCGCATGCTTCGAAATGCTTCTTCGCCGTCTACAAACGAGGATCGCGGCGATTCCGATGCCGACCAGGGCGATCGACGCCGGCTCGGGAACCGCGGCCGCTCCCCCAATCGGACCTAGAGCGCTGTCATAGTTGCTTACGAAGCTGGTTTTACCGTTCGACAGGTCGAGCGTGACCACCTGACTCTTCGCCGCATTGAAGGCGTAAACCGTGCCGTTCACATCGACAGCCGCGCTGAGGGTAAGATCCGTGGCGGCGACAAGCGTCGCACGTCCTGTTTTAGGATCGATCTGGTAGAGAGAGTTTGGAATCACCGGCTTGATGGTAAAGGTTGTGAAGTCGATCGTGACTAGCGTCAAAAGTTGCGTACAGCTTTCCCCGAGCCAAATAGAGTCTGATCGAAAACATTGGTACTTCCATCCGGATTGGTAGAAAGAAGCTGAAACGGAAGCGGCGGAATGCCCGTGGGCCCCAGCAGCTTCGCCGCGCCGGTCAATGGGTCAACGGTGTAAAGATTATTCGCCAAATCGGTCGCGAACAGAGCTCCCCCAAAGCCCCCAAGGTTACTCGCCGACGTCGGCCCGCAGGGAGAGGCCGGGGGCGGGAACGTACAGTCGCCCAACCCTGTGGGGCCGATCACGGTTGTTACACCAGTGGCAGGGTTGATCGAGTCGAGGTTTCCGGAGAAGGTAAGAGTCAGCAGAGATCCCTTCGGTCCAGGAACCAACCCATCTGATCCCTCCGGCATATCGGGACCGATCTGGCGAAAAGCCCCAGTGCCAAGATCTACCGTGCCGAACTGTTGAGCACCGGTAATTACATAGACCATAGGACTGGCGCTGGCAGAAGCCGGAAGCAAAACAAGCGCGAGCCAAATAATGAGAGTGGGTTGTATTTTCATGGAAAAATCCGCCGTGAGGGCTTTTGGGGAACTGCCGGGTAGTATGATACGGTAACGGCGTCAGCCGACCTGTAGGACGTTTGAGGGAACGATTCCTGTGACATTTGGATACTCACTGGACTGTAATGTTCACGGGCGTGCCTGGGACCCCACCTGCGCTCAACTGAATGGCTGCCGTTCCCTTAGCTGTATCGTTAGGCAAGCGGAAATTCACCTGATACCCGTCCATCGCGCCAGGGAATCCGAGCGCTCCGAACACTATGGCGGATCTCCCATTCACTCTCACCTCCACCAGCGAATCGACAGGTATCAGCGGGCTGGAAGGAAATGGCTGGCCGGCACCCACGCTGGGCCGGGTCGGGCCAAGGCCCGTCGCGAAAATGGACAACACCTCGCCCGCCGCCGCCGGCTTGGCCGCCGTGACGC
>JBBSHP010000352.1:0-5539 GCA_038232555.1 Bryobacterales bacterium | reverse complement strand
TACCCGCTTGTCCGTTAATCATACGTTGCGAGCATTCTCATTGCACAAACTAGAGATCCCGACCAAGTACACTAATACTTAAGTGCCCACTGAAGTCGTCCCTGCCAAGCCGATTTCTGTTGCGCCCATTCCTGTTGCCGTAGACCAACTTTACCTGGAACTGGAGCGCAAGGTCCGGGAACTTCGCCCCAAGGACGATCTGTCCGGCCTCGCCAAGGCATATCATCTTGCGGGGGAAGCACACCGAGATCAGGTCCGCGACAGCGGTGAGCCCTACATGCTGCACCCGCTGCAAGTCACCAACATTCTCGTGGACATGCAGATGGATCTGGTCTGTTTCGAAACCGGCCTGCTCCATGACACAGTCGAAGACACCTCGATCAACATCGACCTGATCCGCAAAGAGTTTGGCGAAGAAGTCGCCCGCTGTGTTGATGGGGTCACCAAGCTCAGCAAGCTGCAGTTTTATTCGCGTGAGGACCGTCAAGCCGAGAGCGTCCGCAAGATGCTGCTCGCCATGGTCAACGACATTCGTGTGGTCATCGTCAAGCTCGCCGACCGCCTGCACAACATGCGCACCCTCGGTTCACTGTCACGCGACCGGCAGGAGCGCATCGCACAGGAGACCATTGACATTTATGCTCCGATCGCCAACCGGCTTGGCATGGGGAAGATTCGCGCCGAGTTGGAAGACCTGGCCTTCAAATACCTGGAGCCCGAGGCCCATGAGGAACTAACTCGGGAGATTGAGTCCAAGCGTCAGGAAAACGAGAATTTCCTGCAACAGATTCGGCGTGACGTTGAACTGAATCTGGCGCGGGAAGGCATTCCGGCCCATGTGGACGGACGCGTGAAACGGGCCTATTCGGTTCATCAGAAATTAAAGCGGCAGAAGATTGCGCTCGATCAGGTCTACGATTTGCTGGCGCTGCGCATCATTACCGATTCCGTGAAAAACTGTTACGCCGCCCTGGGTGTGATTCACAACGAGTGGCACCCTATTCCAGGTCGCATTAAAGATTTCATCGCGATCCCCCGGCCCAATCTCTACCAGTCCCTTCACACCTCCGTGATCGGACCTGGCGGCCTCGCCTTTGAAGTCCAGATTCGCACGGAAGAGATGCATCGCTTGGCGGAAGAAGGAATCGCTGCGCACTGGAAATACAAAGAGGGGAAGAAGGGTCCAGCCGACGACGACCAGCGGATTACATGGCTTCGTCAACTGGTGGAATGGCAGCGCGAGATGCACGATCCCGCTGAGTTCATGTCCACGCTTAAAGTGGATCTGTTTGAAACGGGCGAAGTATATGCGTTCACCCCCAAAGGACGCGTCATTGTACTTCCGCGCGACGCGTCGCCGGTCGATTTCGCGTACGCGATCCACAGCGATGTCGGTACCACCTGCGTGGGAGCCAAGGTGAACGGCCGCATTGTTCCGCTGAAATACAACTTGAAGAACGGCGATGTGGTCGAGATCCTCACTCAACCGGGGCACCTTCCCAGTAAAGACTGGCTCGGATTAGTAAAGACGTCGCGTGCCCGCAACAAAATCAAGCACGTCATCAATGCTACCGAGCGTGCTAAAGCGATTGAGATCGGCGAGAAATATCTCGATAAGGAGGCCCGTCGCTTCGGCGTACACCTCGGCCGCACTTCCAAAGGTGACTTTGAGCGTGTGGCCGGCGAGTACGGTTATAGCAAGATTGAGGATCTGCATGCCGCACTGGGTTACGGCAAATTCTCCGCGCGCCAGGTCTTGCAAAAGCTGGTTCCCGACCAGGTTCACGAGGATCCCGTCGAGGCTCCCAAAGCCGCCTCGCCCAGCGCTGTGCCGTCCGCGCAGCACCGTGATACCGCGGACCTGGTCATCAAAGTCAGAGGGATGGACGACGTACTGGTCTACCGTGCAAAATGCTGCAATCCCATCAAAGGCGACAAGATCGTCGGCTACGTCACGCGTGGCAAGGGAGTTGCGGTGCACTCCACAAGTTGCTCAAACGTGCAGAACCTGATGTATGAGGTGGAGCGCAAAATCGATGTTGAGTGGGCTCGCGCCGCTTCGGACTGCTTCCCCGTACGGGTGACCATTCACACCGACGATCGCCCGGGCATGCTGAACCAGCTCACCTCCGTTCTGGTTGCTGAGCAGAGCAACATCCGTAGTCTGGAAGCCCGTCCCGACGACAAACGTGCGGGAGATGGCGCGGTGGTTGAGATGACAGTCGAGATCCGCGATAAGAAGCAGCTCGAACGGGTGCTCGGCGCGGTACGACGCATCTCCGGCATCCGCGATGTTCAGCGGGTTCCCTGACCAATCGACGCTGAAAGAAATGCAAGACCCAGAGCACATAGCAATCTCGAAATCCAAAGGCATCAAAATTGATTGGAAAGACGGTCATCGAAGCCATTACACGGTCGGCTATCTACGCGACGAGTGCCCTTGCGCAGGCTGCACCGGGGCCCACGGTACCAGGCCTGAAAAATCCAATTATTCAGCTCCGCCCAGCCCCTTCCAGATGTTCACTCCGACGCTCAAAATGAACAGTGTTGAAGAAGTTGGCCACTACGCTGTCCGCATCCTCTGGAGCGATGGACACAACACCGGTATTTACTCCTACGACCACCTCCGAAAAATCTGCCCCTGCCCGGAATGTAAGCCCGCCACAGAATAATAACGATAATCATTCTGGAAAGGCTTGATAATACTGGTTATTCCAGTACTAATAATTTTGGCGGCAAAATTGCATGGCGGCTTAACTAAATTTTAACGCCTCCCAACTTGAACAAACTAAGACGTTAAAAGCCGCAGCACCCTAGAAATAAACGAATTATAGAAATAAAGTGAGAATTTTTTGGTATATGCTGTACTAGTCCCTTTTAATTTAAAGAATATCTCATTTGCTGATCGGGGAGGTTCGTTTTGAAAGCACAGACGATTGAAGTCAAAGAATCTACCGGACGTATACTTTGTTGCACGATTTTCCGGTCCGGTGGCAAGAAATTGCTCGCCAAAGGTCACCTGATCAGTGATGACGATGTTCACTTGCTCGAAACCGAGGGGATGGACAAAGTCTGGGTGACTCAGCTCGAGGAAGGGGAGATCGGCGAGGACGAGGCAGTAACCTTGGTTTCCCGCGAGATGGCTTGCGGAGCGCTCGAGATCCGGCTTGCAGCCGGAGGCCGCGCGAATCTGGTCGCCACGGAAGATTGCGCCGCTTTGGTGGATGACGATCTCTTGAAGCAGATCAACTGCACCGCCATACTGGCAATTGCCACTGTCGCGAATTTTTCATTTGCCCGAGCGGGCCAAAGAATAGCCACGGTCAAGAGCACTCCTTTTGCGGTTGCGAAATCCCAACTGGAGACAGTGATATCGATCCTCAATGAGCGGGGACCGATTTTGCAGGCCCGCCCCATCCGAAAGCCAGCCATCGGAATCCTATACTCGGATCCGGTCAGCGGCGAGAGAGCCCGGCAGTTGTTTGAAAGCATCATGCGCCAAAGGCTGGAGCGGGTCGGTGTCGTGCCCACTTTCTCTCTGGCGGCTCTGGAACAGGAAGCAGTCGTGTCCCGTTCCATGGAGCATCTGTTACGCGCCAAACCCACCGCGATTCTGGTTGCCTCCACCACGGCTCCGGCGGGCCCCGAAGATGTAATCGGGCGAGCCATGCTTCAGGCAGGCTGTCAAATCGAGCGCTTCTTGGCGCCGGTTGAGCCCGGCAATCTGTTCCTGCTGGGTTACAAAGACGACATTCCGGTCGTCTCTGCCCCGGGCTGCTTCCGGTCCGCGAAGCCGAACGTAGTCGATCTGGTATTGCCTCCGATGCTCGCGCGTTACCGCGTTTCGGGCTGGGAAATCGCCTGCTTGGGTCACGGCGGGCTGCTAGTTCAATAGGAGCTACTCCAAAACCACAGGGCGCTTCCTCCGAGTCAACTGTGGCGGCTCCTACTGCCGGGTGCTGTAATGGCACCCGGCTTTTTTCACTTCGTCCATTCCCGAGGCGCGATCCTTTATCATGGCTAAGGAGTCGATATGAAACGCCGTGAATTCCTCACCACCACTGGTCTACTCGCCGTTAGCGGTACTTCTACTACCGGGACATTGTCCGCTGCCAGCACCAACAAGCGCAGCATCCGCAAAGCAATCATGTACGAGACCGTGAAGACGGGGTCCACTGTTCTGGATAAATTCCAGGCAATTAAGGCCGCCGGCTTTGAGGGCGTCGAGCCGTCTAGTCACATGGACCAGGCGGAAGTTTTGAGTGCGCTCAAAGCTTCGGGCTTAAGCGCGGCCAGTGTGTGCTGCTCCACTCACTGGAAGAAGCCGCTGACAGACCCGGACCCAGGGGTGCGCGAGGAAGGTCTACGCGGGCTGCAACAAGCGTTGCGCGACGCCAAGGCATATGGCGCCAGTTCCGTGTTGCTGGTCGCCGGCGCCGTTAAAAAGAATGTCTCATACGACGACGCTTACAAGCGCTCGCAGTCCGAAATCCGCAAAGCACTTCCCCTCGCGGAACAACTCGGAGTGAAGATCGCCATAGAAAACGTGTGGAACCAATTCCTGCTTAGCCCTCTGGAAGCGGCGCGCTTTATCGATGAATTCAACAGCCCGGCCATTGGTTGGCACTTTGACGTTGGCAACGTGATCAATTACGGTTGGCCGGAGCAGTGGATTCACATCCTCGGCAAGAGAATTCAAAAGCTGCACATTAAAGAATACAGCCGCGCCAAACGCGATAAGACGGGACCGTCCTCCGGGTTCAATGTGAAGTACCTGGAAGGCGATAACGATTGGCCGGCAATCATGAAGGCCCTGGATGACGTCGGCTACACAGGCTGGGGTATTGCCGAACAGCCAGGCGGGAATTCGCCGGAAGGCCTCAAGGAACTCTCTGACGGCATGGACCGCATCTTTGCCAGCTAACGCAAGGCTCCTCGAAAAGTCGCCAACATAACCAAATCAGGTTGTTTGTCAAAGGTAGAATGAATACGAATGACGATTACAATCTCGCCGGAACTCGAAGCCGAAATACGAAATAGAGCGGAAGCGGAAGGAGTTTCCGTGGAGAGTTATGTCGAGATTTTGATTCGCGAGGACGAGGAGTGGCGGGAACGGTCTGAAGAGCCACTCGACGAAAACTATCCGGAATTTGCGGAAGTCCTGGCTGCGGTAACGGAAGGGCTCGCGCAGGCGGAGAGCGGTGAGAGCAGTCCGGCTGAAGAGGTATTCACTGAGCTTCGAGCCAGAAATGGCATACCGCGTTGAGCTGACTCGGGCAAAGCAAGAAATCAACAAAATTTATACTACGGTCATTGGTCAGTTCCCTACTCGCGGGCCTCACTTTTGACCGATTCGAAGATGCGGTCCTTTCGCTGGCCAACTTTCCTGATCGCTGCATGATCCTTTAAACGGCAGTAGACCTCGAAGCTTGAACACAGAAGTGGTTACCATTGTTCAACATGAGCGAAATAGAAGCGGTTGTGCGGACTCACCCGGAGGGTGAAGGACAACCAGCGGCGAATCCCCAGCCAGAACCCC
>JBBSHP010000351.1:0-5565 GCA_038232555.1 Bryobacterales bacterium | reverse complement strand
TCGGCTTAGCGCTGGTGCTGGGCGGTGCCGCGGGCAATCTCTATGATCGGCTTTCAGCGGGCACGGTCACCGATTTCGTCGAGGTATACGCAGGCCAGCACTTTTTTCCCGCTTTCAACGTAGCCGACAGCGCCATCAGCATCGGTGCCGCTCTGCTGCTGCTCGACATGTGGCGCGGCCGCAGCGCCAAGACCAAGCTGGAGCCGCACATGCGCGGCCCGGAACAAGCCTAGAGTATGCTGCCCAAGCTGTTTCCGATCGGCAGTTTCTTCATTCCAACTTATGGGGTTCTGGTCGCGACCGGTTTCCTTGTCGCGCTTTGGATCACCATCAAGCTGGCCAAGAGAGCGCAGCTTCCCCCGGAGCAAGTCACCAACCTGGCCATCTATTGCGCGCTGGCCGGACTAGCAGGCGCCAAGCTGTTCATGATCCTGTTTGATTACCAGGATTACCTGGCGCGGCCCGGAACGATCTTCAGTCTGGCGACACTTCAGGCCGCCGGGGTCTACCAAGGGGGCCTTGTGCTCGCTTTGATCACGGCGGTCTATTACATGCGCAAGACCAGGCTCCCGGTGCTGGAGACCTTTGACGTATTCGCTCCCGGAATTGCCGTGGGCCACGCCATTGGCCGCATTGGCTGCCTTGCGGCAGGATGCTGCTGGGGTCGGGAGTGCAGCCTGCCGTGGGCCATTACCTTTCGCAACCCGGAAGCGCACGATCTGGTCGGCGTACCGCTGAATGTGCCCCTGCATCCTACCCAGTTGTATGAATCTCTGAGTGAAGCGCTCATCTTCGCCTTCCTGTATTGGCGGATACACCGAGTCCATCGCTCTGGCGAAATATTCGGACTCTACCTGACACTCTATTCCATAGCTCGATTCCTGGTGGAGTTCGTGCGCAACCATGAACAGCCGACTCACCTGGATCTGTCATTAACGCAGTGGATTTCCCTCGCCACAATGGCCGCGGGTATTGGGCTGCTGGTCATGGGACGGATGCGGCCGAGCCAGGTTCAATCAGCATGACGGACCGTACTTGCACTTCCCACACAAACAGTGCATAATAATGCATATGAGAACAACCATCGATCTTCGCGATGATTTGGTCGAAGAGGCTCGGGAGTTAACCGGAATCCACGAGAAGACCGCCCTTTTGCACGCGGGTTTGCGGCTCTTGGTGGAACGAGAAAACGCCCGCCGACTGATCGCATTGGGGGGAACGATGCCGGACCTGGCGCCAATTCCTCGTAGACGCGCTGCGGCCACATGATCCTGGCGGATACTTCCGTCTGGATTGACCACTTTCGTTCTCACAATACCGAGTTGGCCCGCCTGCTGGAAGAGGGGGAAGTGCTGATGCACGACTTCGTGATCGGCGAATTAGCCAGCGGCAACCTTCGGGGCCGCGAACAAACTCTGCACCGCTTACAACGACTTCCGCCCATCAAGACAGCGCGACATTCCGATGTGATGGATCTTCTCGATATTCACCAGCTACAGGGGACGGGGTTAGGCTGGGTGGACCTGCATCTGCTCGCAGCCGCGAAGCTGAGCAACTGTTCGCTTTTTACCTTGGACCGCAGCTTGCGGGATGCTGCCCAACGCCTGCTAAGCGCAACAGCCTCTCGTTAGCGTTTCCCCTCACGCTTGTTCGATCAACTTGACCGCCCGGGCCGCTGCATCCGCGAGCGACTGCTTCAGCGCCGGGTCGAGCTCCAGATCCTGCTCGGCGAGCAGCGTGTATTTCACTGAATTTCCGGCCATGTCACTTGATAGCGCGATCACCAGATCAGCCAGGACGTTAAAGGCCCCACGTGTTTTGCTTGGATCGCTGGCCAGTTCCCCCTGGTTGGTGGCGGCAAACGCGGAGCAGTTGATCAGTTCATTGCTCGGGTTCAGGTACACGCTGCCATTGATGACCTGGCACCCTTCCGACCAGTTCTTTACGTCACGCGCCATACCTTTCCCGCCCCAATGGACGTTGATCGCACCGTTGGGCTCCAGCCCGTTAGCCAGATCCGCGTCGTCCAGGTGCATGTCACCCTTGGACCTGACCACCAGCACGCCGTGGTTCTGCGGCCGAAGCGCCAGATAAGTCTTCTGATGCCAGCCAAAGTGATAGTCGTGCTGGCCCTGCACGAGGAACGGCGTTCCGCGGGGATCGCTCGAAGCGCCCGGCTTCGTCGAGCCTTGAAATTTGAAGACCAGACCTTTGATCAGGAGCACGAAAATGTCGTCGAACTTTCCTTGGAAGCTGCTCCGTCTGATTCCAATAAGGTGAACGTCCACATGGGGCGAGTAGTCCCATTCCGCAACCGCGCGCGTGTCGGAAGCTCCTTTGAACGCGCTGACCATTTGGAGCATCCGGTTGGGGGTCGCGCTGTAGCGTGCCTTCACCCGCTCCAGCAGCGAGACCCATCCGGTGTATTCGTTCTGCTCTGGCGCGCCCGACTGATGGCGCTCCATGGTCGATGCCCAGCTCGAAACCAGGTTACCGTCCACCCATCGCTGGAGATGTCCCTGTGGTTGCGGGCCGAAGCGGCCGTCCGGCACGCAATCCAGTTTCTCCACTGCACGCACATATTCCTGAAACAGGCGCATCGCCGACTGCGTTCGATACCCGCAGATCCCGTCGTCCTTGCCGGCCGGGAAGAAACCGATCGACTTCAAGGCCCGCTGGATCGCCGCCACGCTCATGCCGCTCGCAACTTCAGGGACGTATCGCCGCATCATGATCTTGTCAATGCCGGGCGCGATATTGGCCAGGGGAACACGGGTTACCCGCCCCACCTCCTCCGCGTACGCCTTACACGCGGCGTCGGAGACGTTCGGGTCGAAGCATCCGAGAGTAATCATAGTGTTCCTCCATTATGCCTAGACAGTGTCCCGGCACCGCCCGAGCTATTTCGTAAGGTAACAGCGATGGATCCAACCTACTTGGGCCGGGTCTCGGGTTTCGAACAGCACGTTCCGTTCGGTCTGTCTGGTCAGCACCGATGTTCGTGGGCTCACTTGCCGGCTCGAAGAGGGCCCATGGTCCGCATCCCGCAAACTGGCCCGTACGGCTTCAAAGCTCGGTTTGTCCACGCTCGCTCCCGGCTGCAAGCTGGACAGTGCTTCGACGGCGCTGGCCCGCAGCAGCTTCGGCCAGAGTTTACGAAACAGATCGTTCGACGCATATACGTCGGCGCTGTTGATTTTGCCATTTACTGCGAACGCGTACCCAATGACGTCCCTGGACCCATTCGGTGCGCTCTCCAGATCGCGAATGTAACTCTGCACGGATTGCTGGACTACCGGACTCTCCAGCGAGAGCATGTAGCTGGTGGGGGAGGCGGGTGCCCGCACGCTTCCGGCTACGGTCGAAAGGCTGTCCTGCGCCTTGGCCACCGCGTTCCAGACCTGCTGTTGATCGCTGGCCACACGCATCGCCATCTTCATCTGCTTAGCGGCGACCGCCTGCGGAGCGCTCTCAAAATGACGCAGCGCTTCCTGACCCCTCCGGCTCCAGCGCCCGTGCTCTACGCAGAAAGATGCAATGGGAACCTTCCCGGACTTGGTAGGCAGGATAAAGTCGTCTTTGAAGGTGCGGTCCTGCTGGCCGCCCTTCACGATCTCGCCGGACTGAATATACACGTCTTCATTAGGCGATAGGTTCTCGATGGCCAACTCGTTCACGCTGCCCGTTTCATAGACCACCACTTTGTGCTGCTGCAGCGCTTCCTGCAGTGTCAGAAGGTTTTTAGGCGCTCCTGGCTGGTTCGCTCCGTGAATGAGAAATACCGACAGGTTCTGATAGGTCTTAGGACCGGACACGCGATACTCCGCGGCATTCACGGCCAGATTTGCTGTTATCGCCACTGCCGACAGGATGAGCACGGCAGACACACTGCTCTGGTTCAGTTTCATGTTGATCTCCTAGGTTTGTCAGGCACGCTTCGAATGCGCGCCTTCACCATCCAAATGCCGCGCGATCGAAAAACCTTGCGGCCAATGTTTCGTTACTCTCATAGAGAGCATCGAATCATCCAGGTATGCCCAAGCAAACCTTCGATCCAGGCCTGACCAACCAGTACAGCGGTGAGCTGCGGCGCACCATCGAGAAAGATGGAAGCTTCAACGTGCGCCGGCGTGGTGGTGTGAATGTCAACTTCTACCTGTTTTTGATTGACACTACTTGGCCGAAGTTTGTCGCCATCGTGGCCGCAGCCTATCTAATCGTCAACCTGCTATTTGCCACTCTTTTTATTGCAGCAGGGACCCAACACTTGGCTGGAGCAAACACCAACACGGGGGTAGGTCCCTTCGAGAGCGCTTTCTTCTTCAGCGTGCATACTCTCACCACCGTTGGATATGGGAGCGTGTATCCGGTTGGCATGGCGGCCAACATTATCGCGGCGCTCGAAGCCATGACGGGGCTTATGGGCTTTGCGCTTGCCACCGGTCTGCTGTATGGGCGTTTTTCGAGGCCTTCCGCGAAGATTGCATTCAGCGATGTAATGATCGTGGCGCCCTATCAGGACGGTACCAGCCTTCAGTTCCGCATTGCCAATCAGCGCGACAACGTACTTTTGGAGTTGGAGGCGAATGTGTTGATGATGTACGTAGACAAGACGGAAGGTGAAGCCCGTCGCAAGTTCGTCGCTCTGAATCTGGAACGGTCCAGTGTTTATTTTTTTCCGCTTACCTGGACCGTGGTGCATCCCATCACCGCGGATTCTCCGATTTATGGCAAAGACGCCGACGATTTAGCCGAAATGCAAGCCGAATTCCTGATCCTGATTAAAGCGTTTGATGATACATTCAGCCAGATCGTGCATGCCCGATACTCGTACCGGCACGTGGAAGTGGAGTGGGGAGCGCGCTTCCAACCTGCCTTCTTTGTAGACCGTACCGGAGACATGGTTCTGGAACTGAACCGTGTCAACGACCGGAAGTTGGTCGAAAAGCAACCCAGCTAAGCCAGACCCGCTACAACTCGGAGGTTGCGGGCACCATGATGGAGCTAATTCCCACGATCTGGCCGAGCTTCCTGATCAATCGTTCGTTGATCTGGAACTGTATTAGCGTACCGTCCCGGCACACATAAGACCGACGCAATGGCGCAGGCTGCTGGCTTCCGTTCAGTTTGCGGAGCACGGCTGCCTCGCTGGCCGGGCGTTCGCTCTCTTCGACCAGTTCCCAGATAGGCCGCCCCACCAGCTCGAACGCCGTGTAGCCGAGTAGTTCGCACTCCGTCCGGTTCACCGTGCGGATACGTCCTGTGCAGTCCAGCTCATGGTAAGCGGCTGGCGCGTCATCAAACAACTCGCGGTAATGCGCTTCGCTTTCACCCAGCGCCGATTCCACTCGGGACCGCATCAGCGTGCCGCCAATCAGCGCTCCCACCGTTCTTAGGAAAGCCAGTTCGTCGCTGGACCAGGTGCGTTCCAACTTGGTGAACGCGCCCAGGACGCCAAAGCTTTCGTTGCTGCTCCTGACCAGATCGGTCACGGTCGCCTGGATCTCATGACGAAGGAACAGCTCAGGCTGTAGGAATTCGCTGGCGGCCCGGCTAGAGACCCCC
>JBBSHP010000350.1:0-5566 GCA_038232555.1 Bryobacterales bacterium | reverse complement strand
TGATCGTGGCGTTCACCACCGCGCCGGCAGAGTAACCATACTCGGCTGAATAGTTGTTCGTCTCCACCCGGAACTCCTGAAGCGCATCGACCGACGGCTGGATCACGACCGGAGAGCTGTTCTGTTGATCGACGATTTTGGCGTTGTTGTCCACACCGTCCAGCATGAAATTATTGAATTGAGCGCGTACGCCGTTGGCAACGAATGACCCTCCGGCCGTGCCGCGGTCTCCGGGTTTGGGCTCCATCACGCCCATCGAAAGTTTGGCGAGTTGCAGGAAATTACGACCATTCAGCGGCAGATCGTTGATTGGTTTGCTAGTGATCGTTTGTCCCATCGAGGACGTTGCGCTTTCCAGCAGTGGAGCCGTGGCGGTGACCTCCACGGTGTCGGAGACATTGCCGACTTTCAGTTGGAAATCCAGTCGCGCGCGTTGACCCACAGTCAGTTCGAACGCGCTTCGGGCAGACGCTTCGAAGCCCTGCTTTCGGATGCTGATCCGATAATTGCCGGGCGGCAGCGACGTGAAGACGTAGTTCCCGCTCTCGTTTGAAGTGGTGTCCCAGTGAAGACCCGTGTCGATGTTCACGATCTCGATCGCGGCTCCTGGAATGGCCGCCCCGGAGGAGTCCGAAATTAATCCGGTTACGTCCGCGGTGGGCTGCTGCGCCAGCACGGCGGAGATCAACCAGAGCGTTACGGTAAGCCTTAGCAAGCGTCGCATCTGGAGCATATTGTACCCTTGGCATGACGATGCTTCGTAATACGATTAGTGCGGCTCTGACTGTTTCTCTGACCTTTGCAGCAGGTCACAAGACCTGGAGTGACTATGGAGGAGCACCGGACGCGGCGCAGTATTCCGAGCTGACCCAGATTGATCGCAACAACGTAACCAAGCTGGAAGTGGCCTGGACATATGCAACCGGGGACAACAACAAGTACTTCTTTAACCCACTGGTAGTGGATCGCACGGTTTACGTTTTAGCTCACAATAATTCGATCGTTGCGCTGGATGCAGGAACTGGCAAAGAGATCTGGACGCACGCACCGGAACCCGACACTAAGATCATCACGAACCGCGGCATCAACTATTGGGAAAGCCAAGACCGCTCGGAGCGGCGGCTGCTGTTCGCCAGCAACCATTCCCTCCGTGCGCTGGATGCGCGCACCGGGCAGGCCATTCTGTCGTTCGGCAACCAGGGACGGGTTGATCTAAAGGCTGGTCTGGACCGTGATCCTGCTGCGATCTCGCTGGTGCAGTCCGTCACTCCGGGTCGTGTGTTTGAGAATTTGTTGATCTTAGGATCGGCCACCAATCAGGGCTATGGTTCAGCGCCTGGTGATATCCGCGCCTTCGATGTACGTACTGGCAAGCAAGCCTGGACCTTCCACACGGTCCCGCGGCCCGGAGAGTTCGGCTACGAAACCTGGCCGAAAGACGCCTGGAAACGCGTGGGCGGAGCGAATGTCTGGGGCGAGTTCTCACTCGATCTCCAGCGTGGAATTCTCTATGCCCCCACCGCGAGTCCTAAATATAACTTCTACGGCGTGGATCGCACCGGGTCCAACCTCTTCGCCGACTGCCTATTGGCGCTGGATGCCCGGACCGGCCGGCGTCTGTGGCATTTTCAAATGGTTCATCACGACATCTGGGATTACGACGATGCCACCGCACCCAAGCTTTTGACCGTCCGGCATGACGGCAAGCTGGTGGACATCGTGGCGCAGGTGAGCAAGCAAGGCTTTCTGTGGGTGTTCGACCGGGTTACCGGCCAGCCGCTGTGGCCCATCGAAGAGCGGCGGGTTCCCCGCTCCAACATGGCCGGCGAAGAGACGTGGCCCACGCAGCCGTTTCCCGTTAAACCTCCGCCTTTTGCACGGCAGAAGTTTACGGCGGACGATCTGAGCCCGTACTTGAGCGCAACGGATCGCGCTCGCTTTCGGGATGACATTCTAAGCGCGCGCAACGAGGGTCTGTTCACACCACCAGGGCAACGCAACACCGTCCAGATGCCTGGCAACAACGGCGGAGCCAATTGGGGTGGTGCTGCCGTCGATCCCACCAATGGATCGCTATTTGTAGTCTCGAAGGACCTGCCAGCGATGCTCAAGCTGGCGCACGATCCCAAAGCCGATCAGGCGCTAGCGGCTTCGTCCGGCGAGCACTTTTACACCGGATTCGGCTTTATGATCGCAAGTGACGGGCTGTCTCCTATCGCGCCGCCGTGGACGTCGTTGACCGCATATGACCTCAACACCGGGACCATCAAGTGGAAGATCCCGCTCGGCGATGTCCCGGAACTCGCCGCCCGGGGAATCAAGAACACCGGAACGCATTATCCAAAGGTGGGTCCGGTGGTGACAGCCGGGGGTCTGATCTTCACAGGTACGCGCGACCGCAAGGTTCGGGCGCTGGATGCCGACAATGGCAAGGTGCTGTGGGAACACGAGGTTGCAGCCGCACTTGAGGGAATACCGGCGGTGTATGAAGTTGACGGACGGCAATACGTCGTGTTCTGCGCGGCTGCCCAGGTTGGACTTACGCCCGCGACTCAGGTCAAGATCGAGGGAGCGTATGTGGCTTTCGCACTCCCCAAGCCAAACGCAGCTCGTTAGCCGGTTGCGACTCCAACCAGAATCACGGCCACCGGGACATCGCCCAGCTTCGTTTGCAGCACCCAATCGGATTCGCCCTGTTGCGTGATGCCAGGGGTGTCGGCGTCCGCTTTTGAAAAGCTCAGCACGGCCGGATGAGGAGTACCGGATGCTTTGCGGCTCATGTCCATCAGAGCTTCAAACGTCGGCGTGGCGTTCAGGTCCTTGTCGGTTGCGGCTGGCGAGAGCACCAGGAAATCGCGTTGCGGGGCCGCGCCTTGATGGTCGCCATTGATTGGTATCAGCCCATAGCGCAAGGTGTACACGCCGGGTTTAATGGACTGCCCGCGCCGGTCTTGGCCCTTGCCATCGAATCGAATCACACCCAGCAGCGTGCCCTGGGCAATGCCGGGCATGCTGGCGCCCTCTTCTTTGCTGGCGTTCGCCGGTAGTTTTTGTGCGCGGAGCCAGAGCTCGCAATAAGGCTGCCCCTTGTTGGTGATCTTGCTGCCGTCCTTTTGAAGAGCCTTGGAAACCGTGGGAGCCACCTCGGAGGGCGGCGCGCCTGCCGGCTCCACTTTGTATTGCCCGAAGGCAGCCGCCGCCGTGAGCACGCCGGCCAACGCCATTCGATAAACGGATGAGCTTCGCATCACTTCCATCGTATCCTGCTTTCATGGCACCCATCCAGCCGGGCAGTCCGGGAGAACTGGCCGAGACCTTGGCGGACGCGAACAGCCGGGGCCGAACGGTACGCGTGGGCGGCAACTTTACAAAAGATAAAATGGCTGGCCCGCTGGTGGACGCGGACGTGACCGTAAGCACCCGGCGGATGGATCGGGTCCTGGTGTACGAACCGGCGGACCTCACGGTCAGTGTCGAAGCGGGTATCAGCTATGCGGAACTCAGCCGCGTCCTCGCCGAACACCGTCAGATGATCCCGCTGGATCCACCCTGGGCCGGCACGGCGACCATCGGCGGAATCCTTTCGGCGAATACCAACGGCGCTCGCCGCCGCCTCTATGGCACGGCGCGCGACATGGTGATCGGGATGACCTTCGCGACAGCCGAAGGCAAGCTGGTGCAGACCGGCGGCATGGTTGTAAAGAACGTAGCTGGCCTTGACATGGGCAAGCTGATGATTGGATCGTTCGGAACATTGGCGGCAATAGCCGTGGCCAACTTCAGAGTGCATCCCATGCCCGCTCACACCAGGACCTTCCTCTGGACATTCGCCCGGGCCATTGAGGCGATTGCGCAGCGCGATGCGGTCTTGAAGAGCCAGCTCCAACCTACCGCCATCGACCTGATCAAGGCCGAGGGTGAATACCGGTTGCTGGTCCAAGCCGGAGGGAACTCGGCTGTGTTGGACCGCTACTCGCGCGACCTGCCGGGTGCACGCATTTTGGAAGGAGACCAGGAAACGGACCTTTGGAACGGCATTCGAGAGTTCACTCCGCGCTTTCTCGCAGCCCACCAGAACGCAGTGGTGGTGCGCATTGCCTGCAAGCTGAGCGAGGTCGGCGCAGTCCTGGAATCACTGGCCGTCCCCGCCATTGCTCGGGCCGGCTCAGGCTTAGTGTATGCTCATTTTGCCGAAAGCGGTAAACGACCAGGAGCCGCCGGGATGGTCGACTTCGCTCCGCAAGTATTTAGAGAAACTGAGGAACTCTGGCCCAATCCGGGCGATGCTCTTGAGACAATGAAGAAGATCAAGGCTATGCTGGATCCCAAAGGTCTCCTCAATCGCGCCAGGCTGTATGGCCGCATCTAACCTCGTCAATTTCGATAAACCGCAGGCTGTCGACCTGGACAAGTGCGTTCACTGCGGTTTGTGCCTGAACGCCTGTCCCACTTATCGGGAGCTGGGCGTGGAGATGGATTCGCCGCGCGGCCGTGTCTATCAGATGATGCAGGTCGCGACCGGAGCCACTCCGATCAACGACGCATACCGCGAACACATCGGCCTTTGCCTCGCGTGCCGGGCCTGTGAGACCGCATGTCCTTCGGGAGTTCCCTATGGCCGGCTTATCGAGGCTGCCCGAGCGGACATCGAGAACCATACTCATCGCCCCTGGCACGAACGCCTGCTGCAAAGCATCGTCTTCCGTCATCTACTTCCGTCGCGCTTCAATCTTCAGGTGGCCGGACGATTGATCCGTATTCAACAGGCGCTTGGGCTAAAGCTGAGATGGGGCCGGCTAGGCCAGTTGCAGAGCCTGGCCCCGAAGGTTGAGACTCCCTTCTTCTATCGTTTCTACGGCAAGACTCTGGCCGCTGAGGGGCAGCAGCGCTACCGCGTTGCCTTCCTGGGCGGCTGTATCGCCAACGTCAGCTTCGCTCGCCTGCACGAGGCCACGGTCCGCGTGCTACAGAAAAACGGCTGCGAGGTGACGATCCCAGCGGCCCAGACTTGCTGTGGAGCTTTGCACGTTCATGCAGGTATCCGCCCCGAAGCGCGGAAACTGGCTCGCCAGAATATCGATGCCGTGCTGGGCGGCAAGTACGACGCGATTATCACCAACGCAGCCGGTTGCGGGTCCACGCTCAAGGAGTACGGCGAGTTGCTGGAGCACGATCCTGCATATCGGGAGCGTGCAGACCAGTTTTCAGCCCTGACCAAAGACGTTACGGAGTTTCTGGCGAGCATCGATTTGAACCGCAACATGGGCGCGCTCCCGGTGACTGTGACCTATCAGGACTCATGCCATCTCGCACACGGCCAACGCATTCGATCGGCGCCGCGCCAGTTGCTCGCGTCCATTCCCGGCCTGCAGTTCCGCGAGATGCCGCTCTCGGACCTGTGTTGCGGAAGCGCTGGCATCTATAACGTAATTCACACAGGCATGGCCTTGGCCATTCTCGAAAAGAAAATGCACTATGCCAATGCGACTCCGGCCCAGGTGATTGCGACCGCGAACCCCGGCTGCATGTTGCAGCTTCGGGCAGGGGTAGAGCGACACGGGCAGGG
>JBBSHP010000349.1:0-5582 GCA_038232555.1 Bryobacterales bacterium | reverse complement strand
GGTTAAGATCGCTGTCTGGTCCGGAGGTCTGCGATTCGGCAGACTGGTCTGACAAAGAGCTTGTTCCAGACGCACGATTGAGGCCGTGACAGAAAAGGAGTCAGCCTCGCGACTTACCGGTGCCCGGAAGAGAGTTGAAGGGCATTCACTTCGCCATGGAGTTTCTGCCTCTGCAGAACCGGCGCGAGCGGGAGACGAGGTACCCGAACAGATCCTGGCCGCTGGCAAGCGCGTCATCATCATCGGCGTCAAAACGGGGGTAGTTGAACAGCTTGGCGTGGCGACAGTCACTGATCGTGTGGGCCATTGCGGAAGGACGCGGCGCCGCGGCTGGAGCCGACGAGTATCTGGCCCAAGCGGCAGGATCCTGAACTTCGCGCAAGATTACAAGGCTCGCGACTTGGGATTTCCGCCCTGGTAGGCGTGCAGGTGTGTCTGGAGCCACATAAACATAAAGCGCTGATAGTCCGCCGTGTCGCGTGGACCCCACCAACGCAGGCCATGACCCGCACCTTTGATCTCGACTAAGTCGCACGATCCCCCAGCCGCGCGCGCGGCCTCGCACATTCTCGCGGATTGCGATGGGGGGACCAACCGATCCGCAGTGCCGTGGACCAGCAGCAAGGGGGGCAT
The DNA here is from genome assembly GCA_038232555.1 of Bryobacterales bacterium. GTDB lineage: Bacteria > Acidobacteriota > Terriglobia > Bryobacterales > Bryobacteraceae > JBBSHP01. The sequence goes on along the minus strand of JBBSHP010000349.1, from coordinate 4,949 downwards.
GCCCGCTGAAACGTGCTCAATAGGCGAAAGCAGTTTTACAGCGGCAACCACGAAATCGGACCAGTTGCTTTGAAGGGCGCGCCGGAGATTCTCCGGAACGGCTCGAGAGGTCCTCGCCAGTTCGGCCAGATCGCTGGGAGCATAGAACGCTACGACAGCCGCAACCGGCGTGTCCTTTGTCCCTCTGAGCGCAGCCATCTCGACCAGATGACCACCGGCGGATTCACCGATCAGAACGATCTGGTCAGGGTCGATTCGATAGTCGCTGGCGTGGGACCGGACATGGCTTACGGCGGTCTGGACATCCTGTATGGCTGCACCGAACATGGTGACATCGGATGCCAGCCGGTAGTCGATCGAGAACCAGGCAAATCCGGCTTTTGTCAGAGGCTCGAACAGTGGCTTCAAAGTCGTATGCCGGTCCCCGGAGATCCACCCGCCGCCGTGTACCAGAATTGCAGCCGGAAACGGACCGCGTCCCGACGGGATGTGCGCGTCCATCTTGAGAATGACATTGCCTACCGTCCTGTACTCAACGTCGTGAAGAATTTCAGAGCGGCCCACACCGCCAGAAGCGATCATCAGTAGTGCAAGTGTCGCGTGCAGAGGGACATGGGACATGAGCTAGAAATAAGACGTGGGCAGCGAGGATCTTGTTGCAGGGTTGGTTTACATGACGGCAGCACGCGCCACAATACTCAATTTTTCCCAGACCGGCAAGCTGATTCTGCGATCTAATACGTCGAACTCAGATCGCTCGATGCGGTCGAGTAGACGGCGGTAGATTTGGATCATGGCCCATAGCGAGGGCCGGCTACGTTTGTGAACCAGATCCAGCAGGGGCAGCGATTCTTCATAGTAGCCGCGTGCACGATTGGCCTCAAACTTCATCAGGCGTACGAAGTTTAAGCTGTGAGTACCCAAGTCGGTTTCGAAACGGCGCAGGTCCTCCGTGGGTCTATAGATACGGCCGTTTTGCGCGTCCTTGCGTACGTCGCGCAGGATGTTGGTGAGCTGGAATGCGACACCGCACTTCTCAGCCAGCGGGAGCGCCTCCGGCGAGTCAAAGCCAAAAATATGAATCGTGGTGAGGCCTACCACGCTCGCGACCTGGTAGCAATAGCGATAGAGATCGGCGAAAGTCTCAATGCGACGGGCTTCGAGGTCTGAGCGGACGCCCGCGATCATGTCGTGAAAGTATTGGTGCGGGACGCGGAAGCGTTGTACGGCGTCATAGAAAGCGGGCCAGAGAGGATGGTCGCTGTACTCGCCGCGGAGAGCCGCTTCGAGCTCAGTTTGCCACTTATTAATGGCGGTGATACTCGCGCCTGGTTCATCGCTGAGGTCGTCGCAAAAACGCATGAAGGCGTACATAGCGCACATGGCGTTCTTTTGTTCGGCCTGCAGCAGGACGAAGGAGTAGTAGAAATTACGAGCGCGAGTACGCGCAACTTTGCGGCAGTAGGCGTAGGATTGCTCTATCCCGATCAACTCTGTCCCGATCAACAGATTATCTTTTCGGGAACCAGCTTAAGCATGTCCCGCAAAGGATGCTAATCCGCTCGAACTTGGATATGGACGGTCGGTTGGCGAGAACGTTATAATCCTGCCGCTCGATTTTGTCCAGGATTTTGAGACCCCCACGGCTGAAGAGTTCCAGATCAAAGCCCAAGCGGTGATTCACCGTTCCTGCCAGCGGCAGGCCTTGCTCAAAGAGCTTGCGCGTTACGTGAACTGCCTCCTGCATGGCTCCCTGGAACGGCTTCGTGAACCGCAGCGCTATCAGATCTTCAACGGTACATCCGTGTGCGTCCATGAGCTCCAGCGGCAAATAGACGCGGTTCTTTTGAAGATCGACTGTGACATCCTGCCAGAAGTTTGCAAGTTGTAGCGCGGTACAGGTGGCATCCGAGAGGCGATCCCGCTCCGCATCATGGTAGCCATACAGACGCAGAACCAGCCGCCCTACGGGATTTGCCGAGTTGCGGCAGTAGCCGAACAGATCCGCCCAGGTCCGATACCGGGTTACCGTTTGATCCTGAACAAAGGCCGTGATCAGATCGGCAAACAGATCCATGGGAAGCCCATGCTTTTGGACCGTGCCTTGGAGCGCGACAAAGACGGGATGTCTGACCTCACCTCGATACATCGCTTCCAACTCGCTACGCCACCACGACAACAGTTCGAGACTCTCGCGAGGGTCGGCAATTTCGTCAGCTAAATCGTCAGCCCACCGGCAAAACGCATAGACATTGTAGAAGTCCTGATGGAGCCGCTTGGGAAGCAGAAACGATACTACGTGAAAGTTCTCGTAATGCCGGGTGGCCAGAGAACGCGTGTACTGCTCGCCCTGTTCTTTGGTATAGCTACTGCTGAGTGCCGCTTCGGAGTGGACAAACTCTTTCGGGGCGAGCGGGGCAATCACGGAATAATGGCGGTCTTCAAGTGCCCGTTGTGACTCATCAGGTGGCGCATCACATCCAGGATGTTAGCCAGCGGTTCCACTCGATTGACAAAGTCACGGGCATTGATATCGCCGCGGCCGACAATCTCCAGCGCTTTCTGAATATGGCTGGGCGTATGGTGGAAGCTCGCTTTACAGGTGATTTCAGAATAGTGCATCAGCGATGTATCCAGGCCGATGCGGCTGTCATTGGGGCAGCCTCCGAAGAAGTTCACCGTTCCGCCCCGGCGAAGAATTCTGAGGGCGGTCTCCCAGGCATCGGGATGGCCTACTGCCTCAATCGCGATATCGGTTCCACGGCCGCCAGTGAGCGCGCGAACTTCACGGACCATGGTCTCAGTATCGGCGGACAGGAGCAGCTCATCTGCTCCCATGCTGGCGGCCCGGTCGAGCTGGGTCTTACGGCGTCCGATTGCCAGGACGCGAGCTCCATATACCTTAGCCAGCCGGACGAACATCAATCCGATGGGACCAAGCCCGATTACGGCCACGCTGTCGCCAGGACGAATAGAAGTTTCTTCAAGCCCTCTCAGCACACAGGCCAAAGGCTCGATCAACGCAGCGTCCTGATAAGTGACGTGGGCCGGGACATGATATAGATTGCGCTGCACAATACGCGCCGGAATGCGGATGTACTCAGCGTACGCGCCGTTGTTAAAGAGCAGATCATCGCATAAATTTTCGTTACCACGGCGGCAATAAAAACATTGCTGGCAAGGCGCCGAGTTCGCAGCAACCACTCGTTCGCCAACCCGGAAACCCTGGACTTTCTCGCCTACAGCTACGATGTCTCCTGCCAGCTCATGGCCGAACAGAGCAGGCGGAACGATCATGCGCGCATGATAACCGCGACGGAAAACCTTCACGTCCGTGCCGCACGTGAGCGCCGTCTTGACACGCACCAGCACGTCCTCACTTCCAATTACCGGCACTTCGACGGCCTCTACTTGCAACTGTTGCTTGCCGTAGAGGACCGCAGCCATCATATGTGTATCCACTAAGCCCACCTCTGCTTAACCACCAACACCACGGCGCACCCGATTGGAGACCACCGCCTATCCACCTAAGACCACCTGAGGGTGAACTATAATTTTCAACGATTTAGGCTCAGGATGCAACGCGAGATTGATACCAGCCCGCATCTTTTCCAACGGGACACGGTCCGAAATAAGACGTTCCAGGGGTAATTCTCCTCCAAACACCAGTTCTGCCGAGGCCTTTTGCAAGTCTACCGATGCACTATACGAACCGAACAAGGTCCTTTCCCCCACACAAATATCGGCACCCGACAGTTCCAGGCGTTCCTGGTGGGATGTTTGCGCAAACAACAGGATCTTGCTGCCAGGCCGGGTATAGCTGACCGCTTGGGCCCCAATTCCGCTGGCCGAGGCAGCCACAATGACACAGTCGGCGCCGCGTCCGCCGCTGAGGTCCTTAATTCGGGAGAGCAGATTCGGATCTCGCGGATCCAGTGAGCAGAATGCCCCGAATTCAACCGAGAGATCCCGGCGGTGCGGCATCGTGTCGGTTGTGATCATGCTGCCGCCCGTGCGCTTCACCAACATTGTGAACAGCAGCCCTATGGGACCTTGCCCTAAGATGACCACTACGTCGTCCGACTGAGGGTTGAGCTGAACCACCCCTTTCAGGCAAGTATTCAGTGGCTCGACAAAACAGGCCTGGTCGTAGGGAACTCCATCGGGAATCTTTTCGACACCTCGGCGCACGATCCAATCCATCACCCGAACGTATTGAGAAAAGCCTCCACCGGCAGGTTCGTAGCCCGCAGTGACGCCGACTTTCTTGTAGCCAGGACATTGGGCGTACAACTTGTGATGGCAGTAAAAACATTCCATGCACGGGATGTGATGGAACACGATAACACGGTCGCCCACCGCGAAGCCACGCACGCCGGCACCGGTCGCAGCGATGACGCCAGCGGTCTCGTGGCCGTAGATGCGGGGCGCAGGGAGCAGGTCGTACTCGATTTTCTTAAGGTCGGTATGGCAGATTCCACAGCTCTCTACACGAATGAGCAGTTCGCCAGCGCCGATCGACGGAATCGGAATGGATTGAACGGAGACAGTACCCTCGCCTGTGTAAACGGCAGCCTGCATTACCGTGGGGAGACTCACTAGCGTGCTTGCAAGCTCAGAATTCGCAACTGGCAACGAAATCTCCTAGTTCATAAGCCGCCGCTTTTACTGTTCTGTTTAGCTTGATCAGTTCGGGAACCAGCTTCAGCGGATCCCGGGCGGCCCGCGCCATGATCATGAAACGGCTGAAGCGACCCTCGGAATCGCGTACCTGATTGAAGTCCATCGGGAAGTCTTGGGCCGCGGAATCCGTGACTACACGGATGCAGTAGAACGGGATACCGCGCTGCTGCGCAAAAGAGGCTACCCCGGCGGCCTCCATCTCGACTACGCCCGCTCCCGATTTGCGAAGCTCCGCTTTCTCCCGCGCTGTTCCCACCACGTGATTT
>JBBSHP010000348.1:0-5590 GCA_038232555.1 Bryobacterales bacterium | reverse complement strand
TTTGCATAGCAGAATGAGGAAAAAGGCTCCGGCAGTCCCACTCCCTCGCGGTCGTGGCTCGGTAAGATGTTGTAAAAACGTGGGCGGCCATTCCGAGCCGCGCGCGCCAGGGTCTGTGAAAAATCGCAGGCAGCCTGGTCCGTGCTCGGCCCGACCAGAAGTTGGCGCTGGAGGGTAACGCCGGGGCAATCGCGAGGTTCAGCGGAAGAGCGAATCAGCCAGGAACATTTTAGGCACAAAATGTTCCGATCAAGTTTATACTGTTCAGGTGTCCAATGCTCCCACCGATCTTCTCTTTGATCCCCCGCCGGCGCTCTGGCGGAGTCGCTCCGGGTGGCCACCAAGAAGCCTCGGGAAGGCGAGATCAAGCACATCGTGCTGGACCGCCAGCAGTTGTGTTGGGCCGCCATCGATCTGGAGCATTTGATTGGCGCGGATCATCCCGCACGGGCGATCGGGGACATCCTGAAGGGGATGGATGTTTCGCGATTCGAGCAGGAGATCCTGACGCGGGAGCATCAAGTGGGACGACCGTGTTGGCCAGCGCGCGAACTGATCTCGGTGTGGACGTATGCCTACAGCATGGGTGTGTCATCGGCGCGAGAGATAGAAAGACTGATGGAACATGAACCGGGGCTGAGATGGCTGGTGGCCGACCAGAGCATCAATCACCACAGCCTGTCGGATTTCCGGGTGCAGCATCAGGAGGCATTGCAAGGACTGTTTGTGCAGATCCTGGCGGTACTGGAGCAGGAAGGGATGGTAGACCTGGCGACAGTCATGCACGACGGTACGAAGATCGAGGCAGTGGCGGGGACGGGGTCCTATCATCGGCGGGGGACGTTGGAGAAGCATCTGGAGCAGGCGCGGCAAGCAGTCCAGCAATTGCAAAGCGAGTCCAATGGAAACAACGAGGAGGCGGGCAAGAGACGAGCGGCGGCGCGGCGGCGTGCGGCGCGCGAGAAACTGGAACGGATGGAAGCGGCGCTGAAGAAGATGAAGCAGTTGGAACAAGACAGCCGAGCCTCGGCAAAAGCCCAGTTGCGAGTGAGCGAAAGCGAAGCCGAAGCGCGGAAGATGAAGGTCAACGATGGGGGTTGGACGCTGGACTATAACGGGCAATTGAGCACGGGAAGCCAGCCACAAGGTGATTGTGGGAGTGGGGGTGAGTACGGAGGGCAACGACCTCCGCCAACTGCAACCGGCAATGAAGCAAGTGGAAGACAACTGCGGCAAGTCACCGGATCGGGTAATCGTAGACAACGGCTACGCGAGCCGAGACAACGTGGAGACGATGACCGGGAAGGACATTGAGATCATCGCCCCCTGGAAAGAGCATAGTTCGCTGCAAGCAGGGGCGTGTGCGACGAATGGAATCGACCAGGAGTTTGCGCCGTGGCAGTTTGCGACCAATCCGGAGGGAGAGGGACTGGGTCTGCAAAGCAGGCAAGCAGTTAGAGAAGACCGGTGAGCGGCAACACCACGGACTGCCGCATGTGATCTACCAAGCCAAAGCCGAGGACTGCGCGGGGTGCCAGTGGAAAGCCGGGTGCTGCGGCAAAAAGGGCGGGCCACGACAAGTGGAACGAGTGCTGGAAAGCGAAGCGATGCAGCAGTACCTGGAGCGGATGAAGCAACCCGCGACGCAGCAACTATACAAGCAGCGGGCTGAGGTGGCGGAGTTTCCGAACCTCTGGATCAAGAGTATCCTGGGGATCCGACGGTTCCGCGTACGCGGGCCAACCAACGCACTGATGGAACTGAGATGGGCGGCGATCTCTTACAATATTGCCCAGTGGACCCGTGTCCGCTGGAATGTAAAAATCGCAGGAATGCCGTCTGCGTAAGGCGAAAAAAGGCGCTACGGAACCCATCGAGGTTCATTAATGAACTCACAAATGACCTAGCGTGCCACCAAGCGCGTTCGATCCCTCAAATCCTTCGAAACGACTTCAAAAAGACCAAACGGCGGCACTGTCAAATTCTTTGTGGCAAAATGATTGGAAACTTGCTCAATTCGATTTTTTCACAGACCCGCCAGCAAGCGGTTTTTGGCCTTTTTCAGCAGCCTGTTAGAGGATGCCGGTGATTAGCGCGGATCAGTCCGCGCGCCAGCGTGCTCTTGATCCTTCCACATCTTTTATTGTTCAAGCGCCGGCGGGCTCAGGCAAAACTGAGCTACTGATCCAGCGCTACTTGAAGCTGCTGGCGCACGTGGACCTACCCGAAGCCGTTGTGGCGATCACGTTCACCAAAAAGGCCGCCGCTGAGATGCGCTCGCGCGTCCTGGCTGCGCTACGTGACGTAGAGCGCGGCGTTGTACCCATCAGTCCGCATCAGCAGGTCACTTCTCAACTTGCCCGGGATGTGCTGGCCCGGGACCGTCAGGCCGGCTGGCGTTTGCTCGAGAATCCGAGCCGTCTCCATCTCCAGACCATCGACGCGTTGTGCGCCCATATCACGCGCCAGATGCCTTGGCTGGCCCGGTTCGGCGCGCCTCCCGAAATCACGGAGAAGGCCGACGCGCTCTACCGCGAAGCGGCCCGCCACACGCTGTTGGAAGTGGAAAAGGAAGAACCGGCCGGCGCCGACGGACCCATCTCCAGGCTCCTGCTCCACCTGGACAACGACTTCGGAATCGCTGAGAAGCTGATTGCTCAAATGCTCGAAACGCGCGATCAATGGTTGCGTCTCACGGGCGTCAATCCAAACATGGAGCAAGTTCGGGTCGAGCTGGAACGCTCGCTCCGGGAAGCCATTATCCGCACCTTATTGAAGCTGCACGCTTGCTTCCCCGTCGAGATCCTGCGGGAATTCGTGCGTGTTGGCGAGCTCCCGTGTGTGCCTGAACCGGTCTTGGAACATCGGCCGCACTGGCAGACGCTGCTGGAACTGCTGCTCACCAAAAAGAACGAGTGGCGTAAGAAGATCGACACCGTCATTCCACGCGCCAGCCTCATGCGTCTGCAACGCAGTCACGCACTTCTCGCCGCGCTTCAGGACCTGTGCGCATTGCCGCCCCCCTGCTTCGATGACAAGCAGTGGAGAGCGATGGAAGCGGTCATTCAGATTCTGCCCAAAGCCGTTGCTGAGCTGCAAATGGTTTTTCGGAAACGGGGCACTGTTGATTTCGCTGAGCTATCAATCTGCGCGTTACGGGCCCTGGGGAACCTCGATGCCCCGTCTGACCTCGCGCTCTCGTTGGGATATCGGCTGGAGCATCTGCTCATCGATGAGTTCCAGGACACGTCTTATACCCACTTCGAACTCCTTCAAAAACTGACTGCGGGTTGGGATCCGGGCGATGGGCGCACCTTATTTCTGGTGGGCGATCCGATGCAGTCCATCTATCGTTTCCGGCAGGCCGAGGTCGGCCTCTTCCTCAAGGCGCGCCAGCAAGGCATAGGGTCCATTCGACTGGAGCCCTTGACCCTGCACGTGAACTTTCGCTCCGCTCCCCCGATCGTCGATTGGATAAACCAAACCTTCGCCGATATGTTTCCGTCCCAGGAGCATATCGACAGCGGTGCCGTAACCTACGCACCCTCCAGCGCCCATGCAACCGAGCCCGGTCCTGCCACCCTGCCGCGGGTTCATCCGTTCCTGGGCGACAGCCAGGCCGAAGAAGCAGAATGCATTTTATCGTTGCTCACGTCCGCTCGTCCCCCCACGACAGGAGTGCTCGTGCGTGCCCGCAGCCACTTGGCCAGCCTCGTCCCGATGTTGCGCGAACAACGTATCGCTTTCCAGGCCATCGAAATCGATCAGCTCGGGGACCGGCCCTTGATCCAGGACTTGATGGCTCTCACCTTCGCGCTGGTGCATCTCGCGGACCGCATCGCCTGGCTGGCCATTCTCCGTGCGCCCTGGTGCGGGCTGCTGATCAAAGATCTCCACGCCCTCAGTGCGGAAGATCACCACTCGGCAATTTGGGATTTGTTACAGGGGCAACGGGCCACCTTGTCCACCGACGCGGGCAGTCGCCTCGAACGAGTGCTGCCCGTGCTTGCTTCCGCGCTCGAGCAGCGTGGGCGCACCGGTTTGCGCAATCTGGTGGAGCAGACCTGGATTCGCCTGGGAGGTCCCGCCTGTCTTGCCTCGGACTCCGATCTGGAGGACGCCGCCGCCTATTTCGATCTACTGGAGGGACTCGAACAGGGCGGGGAACTCGGTGACTTCCGCGCCCTCCGCGAGCAGGTGGAAGGGCTTTTCGCGCAGCCCGATTCACGGGCCGACGGATCCCTCCAGGTGATGACCATTCATAAAGCCAAGGGCTTGGAGTTCGACACCGTCATCCTGCCCGGCCTGGGGCAGCGCCCGCGCCCGGACGAGAACGCTTTGCTGACGTGGTCGGAACAGGAAGGCAAGCTGCTCTTCGCGCCCATCGCAGCGAGCGGGTCCGATCCCGATGGTATTTGCAAATATCTGTCGCATCTGGAAAAGCAGAAGAATGAGAATGAAACAAAACGGCTGCTGTATGTTGCGGTGACGCGCGCCCGGACTCAACTGCATCTGCTGGGCTGTGCGCGCCGCAATGACAAAGCGGGAGAACCTGCCGCGGCCCATTCGGGATCGCTGCTGCAGTTATTGTGGCCGGCGGTTGGCCGCGAGTTTGTCAACAAAGCGCTCGCCACTCCCGCACTTGCGCTGGTCGCTAACAGTCCGGACCAGCAGCAACGCCTCATCCGCCGCGTTCCGGCAAATTGGAAGGTGCCCTCGCCACCGCACGATGTTTTTTGGACAGCCGAACGAGTGGAGGCCCTGGAATCTCCCCAGATCGCCTACGAGTGGGCAGGCGATAACCTTCGGCACGTTGGCACCGTGGTGCATGCATACCTGCAGCGGGTTGCGCGCGAAGGCTTGGCGGTGTGGAACGCAGGCGCTGTCCAGGCCCACCGGGCCGCCTATCAGGCCTTGCTCGCAAGCCTGGGTGTCTGCCCCGCGGATCTCCACCAGGCCTGCGACCGCGTCGAAGCGGGTCTGCGGAATGCCTTGCGCGATCCCAGAGGTCAGTGGCTACTCGAAGCGCATGCTGGAGCGCAGTCGGAATATGCGATTACCGGCGTCATCGGCGGCAAGACCTATCAGGCTGTGCTGGATCGCACGTTTGTCGACCAGGCGGGCGTGCGCTGGATCGTCGATTTCAAAACCAGTTCGCACGCGGGCGGTGATCTGGAGACGTTCTTTGATAGTGAGCAGCTCCACTATCGAGAACAACTGGAGCGTTACGCCCTGCTGATGGTACAGGCAGACGATCGTCCCATTCGATTAGGTCTATATTTCCCCCTCTTGAACGGCTGGCGTGAATGGGCCGCTCCCACCGTCCGGCGGCGTCAGGCGGGTTTGTTCGAATAGGCTGGGCGCCGGCGCGCTATGCTGTGCGTTGTGTTTCCCACATCCGCAACAGACGTTTCCCTCGTGCGCCACACCCTGGCGACGTTGGCTTACCGCGGCGCTAAGGCCGTGCGGGCAACGCCGGCGGAATTCGCGCAATTCCGGGTGGCTGCGGGAACGCGCTCGCCCGGCGAGATCCTGGCGCACATTGGAGATCTGCTGGACTGGGCTTTGACTCTGGCTGATGGTGCTCCTC
>JBBSHP010000347.1:0-5598 GCA_038232555.1 Bryobacterales bacterium | reverse complement strand
TTGATCCAATGCGGTGGAATGTGGCTCAGCCGATCAGCCTGAAAACACTTTTGGACAGGATGCAGGCAAGAAATCCACACGATGATTCGGTAGAAGCCTACATCGATAGTGGCAAGCTGCGGTTCGCTGCTAAAGTGTCCGTCACTTTCACAAATCCAGAAGGGGACGAGTTCGCAACGGATTGGCAAATCGAGCGAGATCTCGTGGAGAGGCAAACTGTTGTTGCGCCACTTGGAAAACGACGCCAAATTGAGGTCTCCGCCAAAAACGCAAGCGGATAGTCATTCATGATGTTTTCTTCAACGCAACTTTCAGACACTACCTGGCGCCAAACTCGCCCCGGGCCATGTGATAGCCTCGGAGAATGCAACATTCTCGCCGAACGTTCGTAGCCGGCCTTGGCACAGGCTTGGCGGCACCTCTGTTGATCGGGGCAACCAATAAGTCCGGGAGTGCGAAACCGATTCTCGGAGAAGGCGCTCACAAGTATGAGGTCACGCATGACTGGGGCGAACTTCCGCCGGGGTTGAAATACGGCAATACCCATGGGGTCTGCGAGGATTCCCAGGGCCGCATCTACGTCCATCACACCGTAAACGCCGCCAGCAAGAAGCACGACACCATGGTCGTTTTCGACGGCAACGGGCGCTTTATCAAATCATGGGGCGCGGAGTTTGAGGGCGGCGCGCATGGACTTCATATCAACAAAGTGGGCAAGGACGATTTTCTCTATCTTTGCGACACAAAGCGCGCCCTGGTAGCGAAAACGACTCTCGACGGCGAGAAAGTCTTTACCATCGGGTATCCGGATCAATCCGAAGCTTACAAGCCCGGGCCGGATGGGAAGAAGCAGAAGTATAGTCCCACCAACCTGGCGATCGGTCCCAATGGAGACCTATATGTCGGCGACGGGTACGGCTCCAGCTACATCAATCAGTACAACAACAAAGGCGAGTACATCCGTACGTTCGGCGGCCCTGGGAAAGAGAAAGGACAGCTCTCGTGCCCCCACGGGATTGTTTTGGACACGCGTAGCGGAACCCCGAATCTGACGGTGGCCGACCGTTCCAACCAGCGCCTTCAGCGATTCACTTTAGATGGTCAGCACATCGATTTCGTGAGCAGCCTGCCGGCTCCCTGCCATTTCGGAATCTTCAAGAATGGCGACATGGTGATTCCGGACCTCTTTGCACGCGTCACGCTACTCGACAAAAACAACCGTGTCATCACTCAATTAGGCGACGATTCTACCAGCGATTACAGGGCCACACGCAAGATGAAGTCCGACGCCTTCACGCCCGGGAAATTTGTGTGTCCGCATGGCGCGTGCTTTGACCACCTGGGCAACCTCTATGTAGTGGAGTGGGTCGAAGTCGGACGGGTCAGTAAGTTGCGCAAAGTTTAGGGCAGTCGCCCACTTTAGCGTTTATACGCGACGCGCCAGACCATCTTGCCGCCGTCGTCCGAAACCAGCAGACTGCCATCCCGCAACTGCAGTAGCCCGACCGGGCGTCCCCACACTTCTTTCCGATCCGGACCGAGCATAAATCCCGTCACAAAATCGCGTACGGGTCCCGACGGCTCTTTATTTTTGAACGGAACGAATGAGACAGAGTACCCAATCCGGTCGGAGCGATTGGACGACCCATGGTTCGCCAGAAAGGCTCCGTTCCGGTACTCCTCAGGAAACTGACTGCCCGTATAGAAAGTAAAATCCAACACAGCACAATGCGGTGTTAGCGCAACATCGGGAGTGATCGTACTCGCCACCAGATCCGGCCGCTTGGCCTGGTGGGTAGACTCGACCCGAGGATCCTCGTGGGGTCCCAGGTAGGCATACGGCCAGCCATAGAATCCGCCCTGGCGGATGCTGGTGAAGTAATCCGCGACCAAGCCGTCCCCTAAATCGTTGCGCTCTTCCACCGTTGCCCAAAGCTGATCGGTACCCGGATAAAAACGTAGGCCCACAGCATTGCGAAGTCCGCTCGCAAAGACTTCGGCACCGGTACCGTCCGGGTTATAACGATTGATCGCCGCGCGATTGGGCGGGTCGCCGATCACGAAGTCTCCCGAGGATCCCACCGTGACGTACATCTTTTCGTTCTTGCCATCAAACGCAATCGTTCGCGTCACGTGCCCTTTGGTATATCCCGGAAGCGCCACCACTTCTTCACCTGGCCCTACGGTTCCCGCTCTGGAATCGTACTTATAACGCTTGATGGAAGTCGGCTCGCCGACGTACAGGTACTCCTTCCAAAAGGCCAACCCGTAGGGCCGATCCAGAGCGCTGAGCAGCGCCTTTTTCTCGCCGCCTTTCAGTTGGTACACCGAACCGTTCGCCACCGTATCGCTGATCAGCACCTCTCCCGAAGGCCCTTCCACCATGAAGCGGGGCCGCTGAAAGCCCTTGGCATACTCTTCCGCCGTGAAGCCGCTGGGCACTTTCAGTTGGGCTCCTTCCGGCCGGGCAATCACCTTTGGACCATTTTGAATCGCGGGAGTCGCGAAGGGAGCTGGCAGCGAAGCGGGCGCCTGAGCGAACGCGACAGTGCAGGCGGAGACTACGACGAACGAAATGATTCTCATACGATACCCGTTCATTGTAGCGAGTGTTACCCGAACACGCTATCGTAAAAGTAGAGGAGCTAAATCATGAACACCTACCGACCGGAAATCTCACCCTGGGACAAGCTGACGGGGAGCGTCACCTTGACCGGACAACAGTCCGCGGTGATCAAGCAAACTTATCTGCTTTTTGGCTTAAGCGTATTCAGCGCTCTGGCGGGCGGTTATATTGGCGCAACGTCCGAAACCCTCGCACGGCTATTTTCCGGATGGATGGGCTGGATCCTGGCGATCGTGCTCCTCAATGCGGTGCCTCGCATTGCCATTGCGGTCCGCCACAATCCCGTGCTTGGAGTTAGCGCTCTGGTCTTCGATGGATTCATTTCCGGCATCGCGATATCGCCGCTGCTCTACGTCGCGAGAAGGATCGCCCCGGGCCTGATTTTCGCGGCGCTGATGATTACGGCCTTCGTGTTTCTGGGCGTAACTGCCTACGTGATGACATCCGGACGAACGTTCTCCGCGCCTCGCGGCCTGATGACCGGTCTGTTTTTCGCCATCATCGGCGCCGTGGTCCTGAACGCGTTCATGAACATCGGCGTGCTGGGAGTGTTGGTCAGCGTGGGCATTGGAATATTCGGAGTTTGCGTCCTGGTGTTTTCCACCAGCAGCGTGCTCAACACGCCCGATGCGGATAGCGCTATTCCCGGCGCACTCATGCTGTTCGCCGGAGTCTTCAATGTCTTCGTGGCGACCCTGAACATTCTGCTGCGGGTACTCGGCGGTGGCCGCCGCGATTAAAACTTTCTCACGATAGGCGCGGTACATACGCAATGTCTCACGCGAGCGCATCCCTTACAAGCGTCGAAGTAGCATCTCCAACTGATTCGGGAATCGCACAAACTCCTTGCTGTGGTGTCGAGCTTGGCAAGTGCCGATCGCCTTGCCGTTTAGAATATTGAACAAGGTGGTTGTACCGTGTCGTTTATAGTCGTGGGTTTGCCGCTCCGGCAGCCCAGGACGTAAAGGTAGAATCGGCGCCGCTACTTTTTTCCCGCCACTGTCGATTGACAAGGCGGAGCCATCGGCCCGTTCCAGGCGCAGCCACATCCGCAGTTCCGTGTCGGCGCCCTCGACCCGCATCGAGGCGCTCAGACGGATACGGCGTAGTCGGTAGGCCTCGGCGGGAACAACTTGCAGGAGGTTGCCTGCCGGCATGGAGCGGGCTTCCGGAGAGCCGGTCAACATCGTGCAGTGCCGCGTTCGACACCCTGTGTCAACCAACCTGGCAAAGCCCGTCAGCGTGTCGACTGAAGGTGTGTACGCCACTCCCGCCGGCCATTGCGCCAAGACCGACCAACCCCGAGGCACACGGCCGAGTTCTCTTGGTTCGACACTCGGGTTGAGGGGATAAATGGTTTGGGCCGAGCAGATGACGGCGAGGGCGGGTAGCAGCAAGGAAATGGATGGAATGCTTCGGGTCACAGAGAGCAGCCCCCAGTTCCCCAGTGGCGTTTTGATGAGCCTTCTGTCCGGTCATGCTGAGGAATGCAATAAACCAGAGTATTGCCCATTGGAGTGTCAGAATACCACAGGGGCGAGATGATCTGATGCTTTGGGAACGAGTGACGGGCAATCCGGAATTGGGAATCCGGGATCGATCCCCCCAGGGGGCGGCGTTGTGGACCAGTGCTTATCGGAAACTAAAGTCACGGAGCAGCAGCCAAGCGATAAATCGTGGCCTCGTGTACGTTGAACGTCCTTACTATATCCCGGACTGCCTTGCCTTCCGCGAACAACTGGGCGGCAACTCGCGCCTGATCGTTATTGAGCTTGCGCGGCGGCCGAAGCGCACGCCGCGCTGTTTTGCTGCCTCGCGGAGCCCCGGTTCGTTCGCGGATCAAAATCCCGTTCGAACTCAGCAATGCCGGCGAAAACGGTCCTGATCATCTTTCCGGCGTGAGTTGTCGTGTTGGCCCAAGGCTCCGACAGTGACTGGAATCTGCCCGCAGCTCATTGATCGTCTCCATCGTGTTAAGTAGATCGCGCGTAGACCTAGCCAGCCGGTCCAGCGCTGATGATTACGGCCTTCGTGTTTCTGGGCGTAACTGTTTACGTGATACATCCGGACGAACGTTTTCCGCACCTCGCGGGCTCATGACAGGGCTGTTTTTCGCCATTATCGGGGCCGTGGTCCAGAACGCGTTCATGAACATCGGCGTGCTGGGGGTGTTGGTCAGCGTGGGTATTGGAATATTCGGAGTTTGCGTCCTGGTGTTTTCCACCAGCAGCGTGCTCAACACGCCCGATGCGGATAGCGTTATTCCCGGCGCACTCATGCTGTTCGCCGGAGTGTTCAATGTCTTCGTAGCGACCCTGAACATTCTGCTGCGGGTACTCGGCGGTGGCCGCCGCGATTAAACTTCAGCTAGCCCCCGATGCCCAGGTAGCGGAATCCGAACCCTTCCAACCGGCCCCGGTCCAAAGCGTTTCGGCCGTCGAGGACAATCGGAGTCCGCATCAGCTTCAGGATTTCTTCCCAGACTAACTCCCGGTATTGCGGCCACTCCGTTACTAGGACTAGCGCGTCGGCATCTTCCGCGACCCGCTCCGGCGACTCACAACATACCACTGCGATGTCGCCGTACTCGTGCCGGAACCGTTCCAGGGCGACCGGGTCGTGTACTTTCACTTTGCAGCCACGTTCGATTAACTTGCGAGCGATGTCCAGTGCCGGCGCTTCTCGCAGATCGTCCGTGTGCGGTTTGAAGGCTAGCCCCAATAATCCGATCGTGCGGCCCTTCAGGATCTTCAGTTCGGCCAGCAACTTGTCAATTACCTGCTCGCGCTGCCTGCGATTGATTTCACGCGCGGCCTCCACGATCGGCATCGCTAGTATAACGTTTCATTAAATAGTATCCATCATATCTTCAGACGCAGCGAAGGCTTTCCAGCGATGAACGACCGGTTCCTCATTGATTTCGGCAACTCCTTGCAGGATGCGGTCCTTTAACTCCTGCCTGGATCGAACTC
>JBBSHP010000346.1:0-5601 GCA_038232555.1 Bryobacterales bacterium | reverse complement strand
CATGCCCGCCGTGTCCGCCACCACCGCCCATGCGCATGCCACCGCCGCCAAAGCCCCCCCGCCCGCCCCCATCGTGTCCGCCGTGTCCGCCACCATCGGGCGTCGGACCTGCCGCTGGATTTCTCTCGCCCCCGAACCCAAGGGTTTTGCTCATTCGCAGATTGACCGAGAAGAAGCCGGGACCATTACCGTAATTGCGCGGGATGATCGTCTCGCCGGGCTTGGCAATCGGATCAAAAATGCCAAAAGGAGTGCGAACCACGCCAAATGCAGTCGGATCGGCGGCAAACGCCGGTCGCGCAACGTTTAAGAGGTTATCTCCATAGAGGTCGCGGCTGGTATAGATGTTGAACGGGGATCCAGAGTGGGCAATGATAAACGGACTAAGCCGGATGCCCCATTTGGTCTGAAACGAACCATTTAGGTACAACCGGTTGCGTATGTCGATGGCTGCCCGTCCATATTCGCTGCTCAGATCGTATTGATTGGCTCCGAATGTACCCGCGCCGTCCGTGTTGCTCCTGGCAAAATTCAACACATAGCCCGCAGTCAAGGTGACGTTCCTGCCAATGCGGGTATTCATGTTCGTGATCATCTGGTTCTGGTTCAGTACGCCAGTCGACTCATACTGGTTGATTTCCCCAATGTTGCCGTACGGACGAATTCCGCTGTTCGGGATGGCCGCGTTGTAAGTGCCTGGCAAAGGGGCGTTGATATCGCGCGAGCGCAACAGGTGCAGCGCGCGCGAATGAGTAAACGTCACGGCCACCGTCGTATTCAAAAGCAATTGCCGCTCTAGTCCGATCGCAGTCTGTATCAAGTAGGGCGCGCGCAGGTTTCGGTCCACCTGAATGATCGCTGTACCGCGTTTCTGTAATTGATCCACGGTGGGAATGGACGGATAGAAATCCGGGTTGGCCGAAATGTACTGCGTTTCGGTAGATCCATTCAGGCGCTGGGCGCTCAAAGTGTAGCTTTCGTTAAACCGGTCGTAGAAGACTCCCACGCCGCCGCGGATCACTGTCTTGGGCCGCGCGCTTGCCTTGCTCTGTCCGGGTGCCCAGGCGAATCCGATTCGTGGGCCAAGATCGCGCCAATCGGAGATATTCGTCTGCCATTCGTAGCGCAGGCCAAGACTGAGCGTAAAGTTGGGAGCGACGCGCCAGTCGTCCTGTACGAATAAGCCGAGATCCACTTGGCTGAGTCCGGCGAGTGGATTACCCGCAACCAGCGAGAATTGCGTCGCGCCACCCCCCAGGGCACGAATTTGCGCGGCGGTCAAACCTTGCTTCTGGAACAGCAAAGTTCGGCGATAGCGCTCGATGGCGGAAAGATTTGGGAGTATTAACGGCTGTCCTGCACTATCCAGAACTAGCTGATTGTTGGCGTCCAGTTGAGGTCCCGGTCCGCCTGCGAACGAGAACGTTCCCCCGAAATTGGAAGGCGAAAGGTTATCCAAATTGGTGGCCCGCGCGCGTAGGCCAAACTTCCACGCATGCTTCCCGGCCGCGATAGAGGTGTAATTCTGAAGCTCGAAACGATTCTCGCGATTGTAACCGGTACCTACTTGCGCACCCCCGGCGTTAAAGGCCTGCAACACATTCAGCGCCGCGATGGAGTTATCTCCAAAAGTCTGGTTGTTCTCGCGTATAAACTGGAAGCGGGTCTCGTTGATGGTCTTGGTATTCACCACCATGGTTTCGGTCAACTGCAAGGATTGCTGCTGGTTTAGCAGATTGTACCCTCGGGAGGGAAGACTGAAATCGCCCACACCACGGTCTGTTATGTCATTCCGGGTGTATGTGTAGCGCGCCACAATGGTGTTGTTCGGGGACAGTTGATAATCGGCCCGTGGACTGAACGTGGTGCGGCGCTGCGGCGTAGGCAGGAATTGACTGAAGGGACTGATTATCAAACTGCTTGGATCGACAACCTGGGCGTTGATAATTGCGTCGTCATTGATCTCGCGGCGTTCGACGTCGACGAAAAAGGATGATTTCTTGGTGAGCGGACCGCTCAGATTCCCGCCGTAATTGCGGGATTGAAACGGAGCATTCACCGATGTCCCCGTTAGATAGGGATTCCGCGAGTTGAAAAACCCATCGCTGATGTTGAAGTTCGCCGTGCCGCGAAATTTATCGCTGCCTGGCTTAGTAAATATTTCGATTCTGCCGAAACCCAGACGGTCATATTCGGATGAGAACGGGTTTGAGTTGATTCTGACTTCACGGATCGACTCTTTGGGCGGCATCCTGCCGCCAGTAAAGCCGTCGATAAAAATCTGTCCCCCGTTGGGACCGGCAGACGGGCCAGCCAAGGCCTGCAGATCCGCAGCGAGATCGTCGGGATCGTCCGAGAGCGCCTGCAAATCCTCTTGCCTCAAAATAAGCTGGCCTGCATTGCTGGCTGGATCGGTTGAAACACTCGGAGCCGTAGTGTCCTGCACCGTGACCTGCTGGTTCTCCGCTGCAACCCGGAGCTGCAGATTCAGGGCTTGAGTGCCGAGGCCGATACTCACCTTCGCCGCCTGAAACTGTATCAAACCAGGAGAGGATGCCACGACTGTGTAATCACCCGCTGGCAGGCCGGCCACCGCATAGGTGCCGTCGGCCCCTGATGAGACAGACCGCAGCACTTTTCCCGAACCGCTCACAGTGATTTTGGCGCCCGGGATAACTGCTCCGGATTCATCGCTTACCACGCCCCGCAGAGTGCCGGCCGGTTGAGCACTTAAGGCTCCCGCCAGCACGACAGACAAAACAAACGCTACTATCCTGTTCAAGATATGATCCTCTAGATGTTTATCGACTACTGAGCGGGGACGCCGCCGTCAAAGTTCCATGCCCCCAGGTTGACCTGGCCGGCTGTGCGAGGTGCGGAT
This sequence comes from Bryobacterales bacterium, assembly GCA_038232555.1. Taxonomy (GTDB): domain Bacteria; phylum Acidobacteriota; class Terriglobia; order Bryobacterales; family Bryobacteraceae; genus JBBSHP01. The sequence goes on along the minus strand of JBBSHP010000346.1, from coordinate 2,720 downwards.
GCAAGGAACGGTTCTACTCCCGACACCAAAGTGATAGCGGTCAGCTTCGACTGATTGGCATCTTTGGTACTGGTCACGATGAGAGCGTCGCCCGGCTTGAGAGTAGAGATCTGCGAAGGGGGAAGTTTCTCAAGCATCTGTTGCAGATCGAAACTGCCTCGAGCGCCACCGGGCCCGGTGCCTGGCCCACCCGCTGCCGCGCCCGCTCCCCCTGGTCCTGCTGGGAAAGCTGGCCCGCCTGCGGGAGCAGTCATGGTTTTTGAACCGCCTGGACCAGCATCAGTCTCGCGGGGGCGGCGAGTCCCGGGCTCTCCCGTTTGACCTGCAGGCATGCTACCTGACGGCCGTCCCGAACCCGCTCCTGGGCCGTTACCCGGACCGGCGCCCGGACCCATCCCGGCCGCAGCGGGGTTCATTCGACGCGCCAGCATGGTGGCCATCATCGCGGGAATCTGCCGAACCAGGGTTTCAGGTCCAACCACTACATCTAAAGGTCTCTTTGTCGCAAGGTCAGTAAGCCGGACGGTGTTGTTAGCTGCGTCCACCGAGAGCACTGTGCCAGCCAGGGTCTGGAATGTTCCGGAAAGAATCTGCTGCGCTTTCAGCTTGGCACCATCGTCCGTCTTCTCTCCCCTGGCCCGGATGTTGTCGCCCACCTTGACTTCAGTGAACGTGCTCGGTTTTGCTTCATCGAAGCGGTACGACCCAGCCGCGTAGCGCAGGAACCCGCCGGCACTGGATGCGTCAACGATCACCGGCTTGGCATTCGTACCTCGCGGCGTCACGGTGATTTGTTTCGTAGCGGGATCGATGGCCGTAACGATGCCCACAACGCCCTTCTGCCACTCAGCATGTTCTTCGTCGTGTTTCTTGGCCAAGTCGTTTTTGGTCATCACGATGACGGTTTTGGCGGGAATGGTTTTATCGCCTTCGGATACCGGACCGCGGGCCAGAACTCGGTCCCCGACGCCCAGATCGGCAAACGCGATCGGTGTGGCTTTCTTCAAATCCTTCTCGCCGGGAGGAACCCGGACAAAGGCGGTCTTGTCGTCCAATTTGACGGTATAGGCTGAGCCGCTATCTGCGTTGATAGTAAGTTGCTTTCCTGCGGCGTCGATAGCTGTTACAGCACCAATGACACCTTTTTGCGCGGAAGCGGGCGCGGGAGTCTGCGCCAAGGCGGCGCCCATGGCCGCTAAAATCACCCAAATCTTCATAACTACTTGGCGGACAAAAGCTTAGCGTGGTTACTGGAGTTCCGTCAAAAAGCGTAAAGCGACGCCGCGAAAGGCGGGTCTCTGTTGCGGCGAGTCGCCTCTACTTCTTTGGATGTCGTTCAATAACTTCGATCCGCATCTTGTCCGGCCCTTCCACAAACGCGTACTTGATCTTGCCATTCAGGACGGTCTTGGCCGGGTCCGTGATTGTGACCTGCTCATCTTTCAGGCGTGCCAGCGAGGCATCCAGATTATCCACGCTCAGGCCAATGTGATCCACCACGTGGCCCTTGGTGGAGTCGAAAGTCTTGCGCCCGTCCCATAACTTCGGCATAGAGTCGCGCGCATACTCCACCGGATAGATGATCACGTTCACGTTGTCGAGTGTAAAGGACGAGGACGGACCAATCTGCACACCCTTGTAAACGCGTTTCTGCCTCTGATAGCGTACGTTAGAAATGCCGAAATGCTTCGCATACCACTCGCCGGCCGCGACGGGATCTTCACTAAGCAGGTGGAGATGGCCAAAGTTGTGATGCCTCGCTGTATTCAGCTCGATAAGAGCATTATCCGGGCCCTGAACGTACGCGTAAAAGAAGGTCCCCCGACGGGAGCCGCCCCCGATGTCGCTGATATCCGTAATAGGAGTTTGAAACTTAGCGCCTAGATCAAGCTGCCGCTGGTACTCCTTGGTCATATCCTCGGCCCCCCATCCAAAATGCCAGACTGTTGAAGTGATGTCGGAAATCGGCGGGGCACTCACTTTCGTAAACAGCAGCCAGGATTTCTGCGCCCAGACGGCGTCCAATGTTCCGGCAAATTTGGCTTTCTCGGCATCGAAATGCTGAGTGTAGAACTCGATAGCGGCCTGCGGGTCGGTCGCGTTCAGGTGCAGATGGTGGAAGTGAGCCAGTGGCTCAGCCGCGGGCGGTGCCGGCGGCGTTTGAGCGCTCAACAAACCGGCTAGGAATACGCAGGAAACGAAGACCCGAATCATAGGTTCCGAGTATACAACCAAACTGTAAGCGGGCCGGCTCCGCAACCTGGTCTGTGCTGTGCGTACTTCTAACGTCTTCGGGCGGTCTTCTTGGCTGGAGCCTTCTTCACAGCCGCCTTTTTCACAGCGGCTTTCTTGACAGCACTCTTCTTTGCAGCGGCTTTTTTTGCTGGCTGCTTCTTCGAAGCCGATTTCTTCGTGACCGGCTTACCCCGCGAACTGGAGCTGGCTGCCTTCCGAGCCGATTTTGGAGATGATTTGCGTCCGCTTAATTTCTTCGCTGATTCGGCGGCCGTTTCCCGACTGACTAGCTTATTAAAGTTGCTCCTCTGGCCACCCGCGGTGGTCTCCTGGTACAGTAGCGCCAGGCCGCGCTCATCAAATTTGTTAAACCACTCGTCCCACTCAATGTGCTCGAGTGAGTCCTCACCGCTGAAACCCGGAAAATCCAGCCGCAGCATCCCGATATCTCCTTTGCCACCGGTTCCCCGCACGCAGCTTGGCTG
>JBBSHP010000345.1:0-5624 GCA_038232555.1 Bryobacterales bacterium | reverse complement strand
GCGATAGATGTCCTCCACGGTCTGAATCTTCGCTTGGACAACCCCCATTCATCTCCAGCGTACGCCCGCCGGGCAGTATCCTCGATCCAATCAGTTATTTATAACACAGTAGTACTAGAGTCTTTAACGACCCGCGCAGCCGAACTATCCTCAAAAGTCGACTTTTGGAATAACGCAGTTCTAGTCGCATTGTTCGTTACTGCATTAGCGGCGGCCGGAATCGTAGCAGCGCAAAGAAAAGCCTTCGTTCGCGCAAAAGATTTGGCAGATGTGCAATCGAAAATCTCCAGCATCAAAGAGGCAGCCGCTCGACGCGAACAGGAGCGAATACGAACAGAGCTCGCGGCATCCATTGCAAGGGCGAAAGAAGCAGACGCCCGCATCGCCGAAGCGCAGCGTGGATCAGCAGAAGCAAACGAGAGAGCGGCGGAAGCGCAAAAAAGTCTTTCCTCAGCAGAGCGACATTCAGCGGAGGCGAATGCAAAAGCCGAGGAGTTCCGGCTAGACATTGCGAAGGCGAGAGAGTCGGCGGCCCAATCGGATGCGCATTCCGCTGAGGCGCATCGGATAGCGGAAGCGGAACGGCTTGAACGTGTTCGACTTGAAGCGCAAGTAGCCCCACGAAGCTTAAGCTTGGACCAGCAACGGGCCATAGCGCGGGCGCTCTCCCATTTTTCGGGGAGGCGTGTTGGCCTGACCACATACGCGCTAGATGGAGAAGGGGCGACACTAGGGCAGCAGGTTATCGCAGTTTTAATGGAAGCTCGGATTGACGTTGATGACCGGACTGCCTCCGTAATGCCGATGGGTGGGTTTTCACTTGGCGTACATGTGACCGGTACACAGAGTGACCTCGTTGCGGCGATCAGAGATGCACTAGCCAGAATTGGACGTCTTGCAGTAGCTCCGCCAAACATTCCTATCGGTGGCGGCATGAGCATGCAGACCGGACCCGCAACGCAAACTCCAGTTCAGGCCGAGATTTTGATAGGCATCAAGCCAGTGCCCATACTCGGCAGGTAGGTCAAAATGGAAAGGACACTGCTTCTCGTCAGCAAGAGGGTGCGCGGAAAGGGAGGATGTGTCTACTTCTGCGGTTGAGTATGTCGCGACGTAAACTTGATTAGGGCGATACAGGCCAGATTATAATATGGCCTTGCTCTCGGCATATTTCGATGAAAGCGGCTCGCCGAACGATACTAGGTCGCTGATTGTTTCAGGGTTTGTCTCTACAGTAGATCAGTGGACTAGGTTTGAGCAAGATTGGAAAATTGCTCATCGTGATTTCGGTTTACCAGACCCGTCGAAAACACCATTCCACATGAAAGATTTTGCGCACTTTAAAGGTGCGTTTTCTGGATGGAAAGACGATGCCAAACGCAAGGATTTTGCACGGCGCTTAGTTGGCATCATCGCCGTACGGGTGTTGTACGCGATTAGCATCGGAATCCACAATGACGATTACCGATCTGTCAATAAGCGATTTGTTCTGGCAGAGGGTAAAGTCACTCAATATCCGTTGTGCGCATCGGCTTGTGTTTTCAGATTAGACGATTGGGCGCAACGGTCTGGATACGGGCATATCGAGTATGTGTTTGAAGATGGTGGGCCAGACAAAGGCGCTTTCGTTAATATCATGAGCAAATGTCAAAAATACCCAAAATTCGGGCGGAAGCCGAAACACCTCCCATGTCAGGCGGCGGACCTGATGGCGTATGAAGCACTAAAGGTGGCTACCCACCTAGAGAAATTGGAGGCTGGAGAAAAGTCTATTCGCCAGACCTTCGCACATTTGTATGTAAAGATTCCAGGGGATCATAGGCGGATCAGTGGTGACGCGCTTGAGGCAATATGTAAAAAGTTAGGCGTACCAGAGCGTCCACAATCTGCCTGATAAAAACATGAACCTGCAACGGAAACACGAAGGCCCGGAAGCATTCCAGCGTTTCGATGCGACGGTGAAAAGCCTGCTCTCCGTGTCTCACGAGCTAATACGTCGCGCACAGGAATATAAGCAAGCCGCGCTCAATGCTCGGAAGCGCGGCTTAGAAAGTGATCGACGAGCTATCGCGCAAGTTCGCCTTTGCGCGTACGCCGATTTTGGTGCTCCCCGTAAGCCAAGCCAAGGGGCGCTAGCCGAGAGTACGGCCATGGATTCGTGATCGTTCGTGGCCCAGATTTTTTGGCATCACAAAATAATCGCCCCTATCTTTCGCAGCGAATCAACAACATCCAATTTCCGAAGCACGCCTGCGCTGCACCTCCATGCTTTCCTTAGACCAGGGGGACACTTCCGTCCCGCCCAGTCTGATAAAGGAACACCAGCATGGAAATTTCCGACACGCAACTCCAGGCCAATCGCCTGAACGCTCAGCTCAGTACCGGTCCCAAAACGCCCGAAGGCAAAAAGCGTTCTTCCCTTAACGCTCTGCGCCACGGCCTCTCCGGTCAGATCGTGGTCCTCCCGAATGAGGACATGCAGGCCTACCTTGCCTTCGGCCAGCGCTTGCTTGAAGACATGGCTCCGCAAGGTGAGCTCGAAAAGCAGATGGTCCAGACTCTGGTCGACACCCAATGGCGCCTCAATCGCGGCCGCTCCGTCGAGAATTCCATGTTCGCCATGGGTCATGAAGGTCCGGCCGGCGACATTGACGTCGCGCATCCCCAGGTCCACGCCACCATGGCCTCGGCGCGCCTCTTTATGCAGGAGGCTGACAAAGTCGAAAGGCTGAGCCGTTATGAGCAGCGCTTGTCCCGGACTTTCGCCACCACGCTGAAGCAGTTCCGCGAGATCCAGGCCGAGCGCAAACAGCGCGAAGCGAACGAGTTGCACTCCGCCAGCCTGATCCGCAGGTTGCTGCTGATGCAGAAGAAGCCATTCGAACCAGGCGACTATGGGTTCGTTTTGACAACCGCCCAAGTGGATATGTACGTCCTTCGGCACGCGACCCTCGACCGGGCCTTCCGCGCCTTCGAGGTTGGCTTTGATGCGCAAAAATACCAGGCCAAGACCGCTCCGAATGGGTCACACGACACCTACACCCAGTAATTTCCGCCCCGTTCATCCTGCGCTCGTGAGCTCCTCGCCACGGGTGTCTCCCCAACCGGGGCACGTCCCATCCGCCCTATACTTAAGGTACGTGCGACAGTTGCTACTTATGGCCTTCATCGCTGCGCCATTCATAACAGGTGGCTCGCTTCGAGCCGACATTGTCTCGTGTGCGTGCGATCCCGGCAGTCCCGCGACTCTGGAAGCCCGGCAGTGCAGCCTGTGCCGGGAGGCTGAAAAACAGCCGTCTGGCACCGCCGTTTTCATTCTGAAAGATGTGAATCCGACCAAACCCGGCCGCTGGCTGGCGCTTCCCAGAATGCACGATCGCGCCATCGGTCAATTGCCCGCCGATCTGCGGGTGGAACTTCTGGCGGGCGCCATCGCCAAGGCCAAGTTGTTGTTTGGCGAAGACTGGGCGGTGGCCTATAATTCCCCCAGCGTTCAGACTCAATGTCACGTTCACCTGCATCTAGGCAAACTGATCCAAGGCGTGGAGACAGACCAGTTCATCAACGCCACGAAAATTGAAGATATTCCGTCTCCTCCGCAAGGCGAGGGCTTCTGGATTCACCCGCAAGGCAACCTGTTTCACGTCCACACGGGCGAGCAGATCACGGAAACGGTACTACTGAGATGAGGAAACGAGTGAGCTTATGGGCCTCTTAGAAATTGCCAGACTACCAACAGCGGAAAACTCCGCAATCCACCTTAACTCCGCGGACAATATCGCGATTGCGCGTGTGCCTCTCGCGGCCGGGCAGGGCATCGTGGTGGAAGGCCGAACCATCACTCTGCTCGAAGCCGTTCCCGCGGGTCACAAAGTCGCTCTCTCGGAAATTTCCGCGGGACAGCCCGTGGTGCGGTATGGCCAGATGATTGGTCGCGCACGCAGCCGCATTGCTGCCGGGAGCCACGTTCACACCCATAACGTGACCTTTGAGGAACTGACTTTCGCCTACGAGTTTCCGGCCGGCGAAGTGACGCACCGTCCTTCGGCACGCGCCGTTCCGGAGTTCTTAGGCTTTCCCCGGGAAGATGGCCGCGTCGGAACCCGGAATTATATTGCCGTGGTGGCAGCCAGCAACTGCGCAGCCCATACCGCCGAACTGATTGCGGCCAGTTTTGAGGGCCAGCGGCTCCCTCCCAATGTGGATGGCGTGGTTGCCTTTCCGCATGGAGAAGGCTGCGGCCATTCCATCGGCCCGGACACGATTCAGTTGCAGCGAACTTTGGGCGGCGTGCTGAATCATCCCAATGTCTCCGGTGCGATCATTCTGGGGTTGGGCTGCGAGGTGAATCAGATCGATCACTACCTGGGCAAAGGTGGCGCCCGCACCAACCGGCTGGTTGGGCTGACCCTGCAGTCGAGCGGCGGCACGCGCGCTACCGTGGAGGCCGCACGACAGGCCATTACCGAGATGATGGACCGCGCCGCCTCGGAACGGCGTGTGTCATCCCCGGGTTCCAAAATCGTTTTAGGACTGAACTGCGGAGGCTCCGACAGTTTCTCCGGGATCACGGCCAATCCTGCCTTGGGAGTGTGTTCCGATATGCTCGCGGAGATCGGCGCGGCGGCGGTGCTGGCGGAAACCACAGAAATCTTCGGGGCGGAGCATCTCCTGGTCAAGAGGGCCCGCAACCGCGCGGTGGCGGAGAAACTTCTGGGCTTCGTGGATGGGTACAAGACTTACCTCTCGCGTTTCGGTGGCAGCTTTGACGACAACCCGTCGCCGGGAAACAAAGAAGGCGGGCTGACCAATATTCTTGAGAAGTCGCTGGGCGCCGTGGCCAAGGCGGGCACCTCCCCGCTGATGGATGTGGTCGATTATGCCGAGCGGGTCCGTTCGCCCGGCTTCGTTTTTATGAACACGCCCGGCTACGATCCGGTTTCGCTGACCGGTCTCGCGGCCGGCGGAGTGAACCTGATTGCGTTCACCACGGGGCGCGGCAGCGCGATTGGCTTCCCCACCATTCCGGTGATCAAGATCGCCAGCAACGGCGCCACCTACCGTCGCATGCGTGACAACATGGATGTGAACGCTGGACGAATCGCGGATGGAGAAGCCACCGTGGCCGGGGTGGGCCAGGAGATTTTCGACCTGGTTCTGCGCGTCGCTTCCGGCGAAAAAACTTCCAGCGAGCGGCTGGGGCACAAAGAATTCGTTCCCTGGCGTATCGGGCCGGTGATGTGATTGCGGTTTACTCCAGCATGGGAACCAGCCCGGTACAAAACAGTTCCTGCGAGAAACGGTTTTGGCGCATAACTGGTATACTGAAGTTACGAAAGAGCCAAGGAACCCCCACATGAGATGCAGATTCCTTAGCTGTGGAGATACCGCTTGAAACGAGCCGGTTCCGACGATTCTCTCCGTTGTTCCTTTTGTCACAAGAGTCAGGACGTCGTAGGGAAGCTGATCTCGTCTCCCAGCGACTACCCGCGAGCTTACATTTGCGATGAATGTATCGCGGTCTGCAACTCGATTCTTGAAGACGACCGCCATGATCAGCCTTACGGCGCGCCCAACAAATTACCGAAACCTCTGGAGTTGAAAGAGTATCTCGATCAATATGT
>JBBSHP010000344.1:0-5648 GCA_038232555.1 Bryobacterales bacterium | reverse complement strand
TCGCAAATTGGAAGACTTCGCGGAACCACTCCGCCGGCCCGCGTTCCTCGTAGCCCCCCAAACCGAACGCGATCACGCCCTTATCGCGCCGAGCTACCGCGAACTCGGCCACCGGCCGGGCTGGCTCGGCGCCGAATTGCCGGACGGCGTCGAGGATCCAAAAGGCGCGCAGAGACGAGTTACGCGTCTCGCTCCAGATTGCATCGTAGATAGCGGCGAGATCCAGGCCACGCCACAGAATCATTCCTGCCTCGGCCTTCCGGGCGCGTACTGGACTCCATGCTCAGCGAGCATCAATGCGAGGGTTGGCTGGAAGGGTATTTGCTGACCGGACGTCACGGCCTGTTTAACAGTTATGAGGCTTTCATTCGTATCGTCGACTCTATGTTTAGTCAGCACGCCAAGTGGCTGAAGGTTACTTCGGAACTGCCATGGCGCCGCAAGATTGCCTCATTGAACTATCTGCTGGCGTCCCACGTGTGGCAGCAGGATCACAACGGTTTCACGCATCAGGACCCCGGTTTTCTGGATCATGTCATCACCAAGAAGGCCAGTATCGCGCGTTGCTATCTGCCTCCGGATGCGAACTGCCTTCTCTCCGTCTTCGATCATTGCCTTCGCAGCCGGCACTACGTCAATGTCGTGGTTGCGGGCAAACACGCACTTCCGCAATGGCTGACGATGGAAGCCGCGGTGGTGCATTGCACGGAAGGTATTGGCATCTGGCAGTGGGCCAGCAACGATCAGGACAGTGAGCCGGACGTAGTGATGGCCTGTTGTGGGGATACGCCGACGCTGGAGATTCTGGCCGCGGTCTCCATCCTTCGAGAGCACCTTCCAAAACTGAAGATCCGTGTGGTCAATGTTGTCGATCTCATGAAGCTGGAGTCCAGCAGCGAGCACCCGCATGGCCTTACCGAGGCCGGCTACGATTCACTCTTTACGAAGGACAAACACATCATCTTCGGCTTCCATGGGTATCCGTGGCTGGTGCATCGCCTCACTTACCGCCGCACCAACCGGAACCTCCATGTTCGCGGCTACAAAGAGGAAGGCACCATCACCACAGCATTCGATATGCGCGTTCAGAACGATCTGGACCGCTTTCATCTGGTACAGGATGTGATCGACCGTCTACCCGGCCTGGGCTCCCCGGGCGCCTGGCTGAAGCAATCGATGCAGGACAAACTCGTCGAGCACAAGACTTACATCGACAAACACGGCGAAGATTTGCCGGAGATTCGCAACTGGAAATGGCCGGGAGTGCGCCGAGGTTAAATGCCTATTCAATTAAAGGAAGAAGCCGGAGGGGAACTTGTCGTTTGCGTCAGCGGGATCCTGACGAAAGAGGACTACGATCGCATGCTTCCCGAACTGGAGCCGATTCTGCGTCAGCACGGAAAATGGCGGATTCTGTTCGAGATGACCGATTTCCACGGGTGGGAGCCCGCCGCGCTGTGGGAGGAACTCAAGTTCGACGGGGCATACTTCCGCAACTTTTCCGATATCGACGGTGCGCAATGGTTGGCGACCAGAAGTGGCAAAGCATGATGGCAACGCTCTCGAAGCCGTTCACCGGCGCGGCGATCCGATATTTCGATCACACGGATCTTGCCGGCGCGCGGATGTGGCTGAATGAATCGCCGCACGTGGCAAATCAGGGAAAGGCTGCCCGATGACCGGCACACCGGCACACCGTACTGGAGACGCTCTATATCGACAAACACGGCGAAGATTTGCCGGAGAATCCGCAACTGGAAATGGAAGGCGTTAGGCAATGAGCAAGACTAACTACGGTCACCCTGGGGACGAAGGACCTGATCCAGACAACGTCCATCATGACATCCATCAAGACCAGCGTCCTTATTGGCAGCGTGCTCATCATGACTTCCGTTTCTGGATCGGCCTCGTCTTGATGCTAGCCGCGATAACGATCTACGTGCTGAGCGATGACCTGGCGCTTCTGCCGCACCGCTAATGGCCGATAACCGCGGATACGCAATCGGGTGTGCGGCCGCCTTGAATATTGGCATGCCGCTTGAATCGCGAAAGGGAAGACAAGAATTGATAAAGAACGAACATTTATTGACCATCGAATCACTGGCCGAGTTGCTGATCGAGTCGGATCGCCTAATTGCCGCCCGCCTCAACGTCGCGACGGGCCGGGTTGAAGTCACTGATCTGAGCGATCCGCACGTCGATGACCTGCTCGACGATCTGGGTGAGCTGGTCGGCAAGATGGGCGGCCGCGTTCTGGTCATGCCGGCCGAGCGCATGCCGGTGCGCACGGGACTGGCTGGCATCTACCGGTATTGAACCAGTCGAAATTGCAGGAGAATTATGAAAGTCCAAATCAATACAGATCACAACATTGAAGGTCACGAGGCGCTGGCTGCTCAGGTTAGTGGCGTAGTCAAGAATGCCCTGAGCTCGGTCAGTGATCGCATCACGCGGGTAGAGGTGCACTTGAGTGATGAAAACAGCGATAAGAAGAGCGGCCAACACGACATGCGCTGCATGTTGGAAGCCCGCCTCGAAGGCCGCCAGCCAATCGCAGTCACTAACGAGGCAGCCACCTTGGACCGAGCCATTGACGGCGCTACGGACAAGTTGACCCGATTGATCGAGAGCACCCTGGGGCGGCGGGCGCGATGAAAAGAGCCGCCGGACTGCCCCGGCCCCCCAACGAGTCCAAATAAACTGGCTATGCCCGGGAGTAACGAATAAGAGCCCTGCCTGATGCCCGATACAATTCACCGGCCGTATTGGAAACGCGCCCATCACGACTGGAAATTCTGGCTTGCCATGGTCATGGCGTTCGCCGCGATAGCCATGTACGTGATGAGCAACGATCTCTCCCGGGTCCCCCACTTGTGAGCGACACGTGCGCCAAAATATCGGCTCGGTTGTTTCCATTCGTGGCGGAGTTGTAGACATTCGCTTCGATCACTTGCTGCCGCCGATTCACCGCGTCCTGCATACCGGCGCGGAAGGAAGCATAGTGATCGAAGTGCTCGAACAGCTTGACTCGCAGCGCGTACGAGGGATCGCTCTGACTCCTACACAGGGTCTCGCGCGAGGAATGCGCGTGGAGGATTCGGGAGAAGCTCTACGCGTGCCGGTCGGCAAGCAGATCATTTCCCGAATGTTCGATGTCTTTGGACGCGCGAATCGATCGGTAGCCCGAACCCAAGGATGTGGAATGGCGCAACATCCTGCGCGCGCCTCCGCCGCTGGAAGAGCGATCCACTAAGTCGGAGGTCTTCGAGACAGGTATCAAGGCCATTGACGTTTTGGTACCGCTGGAGCGGGGAGGCAAGGGCGGCATGTTCGGTGGCGCTGGCGTTGGCAAGACCGTCTTGCTGACGGAGATGATCCACAACATGATCGGCCATCAAAAAAGCGTCAGCATATTCTGCGGGATCGGTGAACGCTGCCGCGAGGGCGAGGAACTTTACAGCGGCATGAAAGAGGCCGGCGTCCTCAAGGACATGGTGATGCTCTACGGGCAGATGAACGAGCCGCCAGGCAAGCGGTTTCGCGTTGGGGCCGCCGCGTTGACGATGGCGGAGTATTTCCGCGACGACGAGCATCGCGACGTTCTTCTGCTGATCGATAATATTTTTCGGTTCATTCAGGCAGGTATGGAAGTGTCCGGGCTCATGGGCCGGATGCCTTCGAGGCTCGGCTATCAGCCAACGATGGCCACGGAACTATCAGGCCTTGAAGAGCGCATCGCCAACACCCATGCAGGCGCGACCACCTCGATCCAGGCCGTGTATGTACCAGCCGACGATTTGACCGATCCCGCAGCGGTTCATGTATTCTCGCACCTCTCCGCATCAATCGTGCTCTCGCGCAAGCGCGCGACGCAGGGACTCTACCCGGCCATCGACCTACTGCAATCTAGTTCGAAAATGGCCACTCCAGGTATTGTTGGCCAGCAGCATTATGACCTGGCGCAGGAAATCCGAAAGACCCTGGCTCAGTACGAAAACTTGAAAGATATTGTCGCGATGCTTGGGATGGAGCAGCTTTCTCCGGAAGACCGCAAAATAGTAGGCCGGGCCCGAAGGCTGGAGCGCTTCCTCACGCAGCCCTTCTTTGCAACAGAGAAGTTCAGCGGGATTAAAGGCCAAACGGTCAGCCTCAAAGACTCGCTGGACCGTTCCGAACGCATTCTTCACGACGAATTCAAAGATTACCCGGAGAGCGCGCTCTACATGATCGGGGCCATCGACGAAGCCAAGCAGCCGGCGGTCGATGCGAAGCCGGAGGCCGATGCGAAGCCGGCACCACCCAAGCCTGATTCGGAAGCGGCGCATGCATCTTAAGATACTTCTTGCCTCCGAAGTTTTCGCGGACCAGGACGGCGTCTCGAGCGTCATTGCCGAAACGCGGGATGGCTCTTTCCAGCTCCTCGAACACAGATTGGACTGCGTGGCTGCCCTGGTTCCGGGTATCCTCACATATCTCCCGAAAGACAACGCGCCAGTCTACCTGGCGGTTGACGAGGGCGTCCTCGTAAAGACTGGTGCGGATATACTTGTCTCCGTACGTCAGGCGATCGGCGGGACCGATCTGGGCCAGCTTTACGACGAGGTCAAGCGCACCTTTCTCACTTTGAATGAGGAAGAGCGGAACGTTCGGGATGTGCTCGCCAGGATGGACAGCGGTTTTGTTGGACGACTGGCGGCGTTCCAGCATGAGCAATGAACTGATCAGTAAGCCCGCAAACGACGAAACGTCCTTCGACAGAGTGGTCGCATCAAAAGCGGCTCGTAAGCTCAGGGTGCAGCGCGAGGGAACGCAGAGCGCATGGTCGGACTCGGGATGTCGGGGCTCATCGGCTGGTCGGTCGCGGTTCCGACTCGATGCAGCGTGCTGCTCGGCCTGTGGCTGGACACGAAGTACCGGGGCCGGTTCTCGTGGACGCTCGCGCTCCTGTTTGCGGGACTGTCTATCGGCTGCCTCAACGCATGGCACTGGGTCGCCCAACAGGATCAGAATATGCACCGCGAGGACAGCGAAGATGACAAAGGCGCAAGCGGTCAGAAGAACGATGCGTGAGATAGGACCTTTCATCCTGGGGTTTTCTCGTAGGCGTCTTGGTAGGTGCGGTGTTCTTCGGAGGTCTTTGGTGGACCATCCGGAGAGCGTTGCCGTCGAACCTCGCGGGTATTTGGTTCAGCGGCAGTTTTCTGGTCCGCACCGCGATAGCGCTCGCGGGCTTCTATGTGGTTGGGCAAGGCGACTGGCGGCGTCTGGTTTGCAGCGTTGCGGGATTTCTGGTGGCGCGCTTGCTCGTGGTGCGGCTCACACGAACCGTCCGGATGGAGCCGCCGCTCGAATGCTCGTAGTCAATCTCACTTCCGATCAACAGATCTTCTGGCATCACGGCTAACATTGAACTGAGGTGTTCGGTCTGCAACTGGAGGGCGGCGTCAGTAGGTCTGAGTGAATGCATGATCTCGGCGCTAAAGGGGCCTCCGCATTCGCGCTTTGGCCGCAGCAGAAGTTACTGAGTTCCGACCCGATCAAGTTCCGCTGCACGCTCAATAATCCGGCGAGCCGATAATATCGGCTGCCAAGCGGCTCGCGGCTTTCCGGGTCAATGGGGAAGGGACCGGTTCCAACGCTTTAAGAAT
>JBBSHP010000343.1:0-5663 GCA_038232555.1 Bryobacterales bacterium | reverse complement strand
GCGGGCCAGGGGCTATGCGCCCGAGGCGATCGATCTCGGTTTTGAAGCACCGGAAGTCCTGGCATGCGGTGCTGAACTGAAGAATACGTTTTGTCTCACCAAGGGACATTACGCGATACTGAGCCAGCATATTGGCGATATGGAGAATTTCGAGACACTCCAGTTCTTTGAGGAGGCTCTCCGCAATTTGAAGCAGGTCTACCGCGCCGCCCCCCGGCTGATCGCCCACGATTTGCATCCCGGCTATATGACCACGCGGTGGGCCGCCACGCAGCCGGAGCCCAAAATCGCCGTACAGCACCACCATGCCCACATCGCGAGTTGCATGGCGGAAAACGGCCTGCGGGAAAAAGTGATTGGCATTGCCTTCGACGGAACCGGTTACGGAACCGATGGCCAAATCTGGGGCGGGGAATTCCTGATTTGCGATTACACCGGGTTTGAGCGTGCGGCGCACCTCCGTTATGTCCCGATGATCGGAGGCGACCGGGCGGTGCGCGACGGCTATCGCATGGCGGCGGCACATCTGCACGATGCTTTTGGCAGCGCCTATCGCGCATGCGAGTCTCCCATCTGGGACGCAGTGCCGGGATCGACGTGGAAAATCCTGGACGCTCTGCTGGCGCGTCCGAGCCTGCTCACGTCGAGCTGCGGCCGGCTGTTCGATGCTGTATCGGCGTTAGCCGGGGTGTGCCGGTCCAGCAATTACGAAGGGGAGGCCGCCATTCTTCTTGAGAACGCGGCGTCGCAACTCGGCGATGGTGGAATCAGCGTGGAGCCATATCCATTTCCGTTCGAGTCCGGGAACTTCCCGTGGGTCATCGACACGCGGCCCATGATCCGCCGAATCGCCCGCGAAGTGGCCGACGGCGTCGCTCCCGCTGAGATCTCTGGTTGCTTTCACGACTCGAATGCAACTATGATGGAGGCGGTTTGCCTGGCTCTGCGCGAGAGGACGGGGATCGACAAGGTATGCCTGAGCGGCGGCACGTTTCAGAACTTCACTCTAGTGCGCGGCGCGCTCGATCGGCTGAGCCGGAGTGGCTTCCAGGTATTTACGCACGCGAAAGTCCCTCCCAACGATGGGGGTCTGTCCCTGGGCCAGGCAGTCATCGCCGCGACAATTCGACATTAAAGGATGTGATTTGATGTGTCTTGCTATTCCAGGAAAAGTTGTTGAGGTTCATGAGTTGAATGGCATGCGCATGGCTAAAGTAGATTTTGGCGGCATCACGCGCGAGGCGTGTATTGAGTACGTACCGGACACCCAGCTCGGAGAATACGTCATGGTGCACGTAGGCTTCGCCATCAGCAAAGTGGACGAAGAAGAAGCCGCACGGACCTACCGGTACCTCGAAGAAATGGATCAGCTCGCTGAGATTTACGATTCGGAACCCGCCGACGACCTGGAGCACAGCAATGAAATACCTTGATGAGTACCGGGACCAACGGATCGCCACGAAAATTGTCGACGAAATCAAGCGGACCATCACCCGGCCCTGGGTGATCATGGAGGTGTGCGGCGGACAGACCCACACGATTGTGAAGTATGGTCTGGATCGACTACTGCCGCAAGAGGTCGAGCTGGTGCACGGTCCGGGATGCCCCGTTTGTGTGACTCCTCTGGACATGATCGATCGGGCACACGCCATCGCCCGCCGGCCCGATGTGATCTTCTGTTCATTCGGCGACATGCTGCGCGTGCCTGGCTCGCACGGCGATCTGTTTCAAGTGAAAGCCGAGGGCGGGCAGGTGCGCATTGTATACTCGCCGCTGGAGTGCCTGAAGATCGCGCGCGCGAATCCGGAAAAGAAAGTGGTGTTCTTTGCGATTGGGTTTGAGACCACCGCCCCAGCGAATGCCATGTCGGTGTGGCAAGCGAAACAACAGGGGATCACGAATTATTCGGTCCTGGTTTCGCATGTCATTGTTCCTCCGTCCATCACTGGAATTTTGCAGTCTCCGAACAATCGTGTACAAGGATTTCTGGGGCCGGGCCACGTGTGCGCCATCATGGGTTGGCGTGAGTACGAACCGATAGCTGCCCGGTATCGAGTACCGATTGTGGTCACTGGTTTCGAGCCAATTGATCTGTTGCAAGGCACCTTGATGACGGTGAGGCAACTGGAGCAGGGTCGCGCCGAGCTCGAAAACCAGTATGCCCGGGCCATCACGCGCGACGGCAATGTCGAGGCGCAGAAGATGATTTCTCGCGTCTTCAAGATCACGGACCGAAGTTGGCGCGGGATTGGGATCATTCCGAAGAGCGGCTACCGGTTGAATTACGAATTCCGCGATTACGATGCAGAGCGGATCTTTGAAGTTGAAAACATCAACACGTTAGAGCCGGAGATTTGCATCAGCGGTCAGATCCTGAGGGGATTGAAGAAGCCAGTGAACTGCCCGGCTTTCGGCACCCAATGCACGCCGCAGACTCCTTTGGGGGCCACCATGGTATCAGCGGAAGGCGCTTGCGCGGCCTATTACAGCTATGGCCGGCATTTAGTGGAGATCGAGCCGGCGGTCGCGGCGACTGCTTCATGACAGCGCTCTCGCCCGAGCCGTTTAAGGTCAGCGTCATGCGTAAGTGCGCCGAGAGCGCTGACATGAAGCAGAAGTTTTTCGATGAAAACGCCGGTCTGGTTCAGCAGGTCTGCACCCGATTGGCCGAGGCGTTGCGCACCGGTCACCAGCTCTTCGTAATGGGCAACGGCGGCAGTTCCTGCGACGCCGTTCACGTTGCGGTCGAGTTCGTGCATCCCATCATTGAAAAGCGCCGTTCCTTCCCGGCGTTCGCTTTGACGAACGACTCCGCTCTGCTTACGGCCATCGGAAACGATTCCGACTTTTCGCAAACCTTTTCCGAACAATTGAAGCTGTTCGGTAAGCCCAGAGACGTGGTGCTCGGTATCTCCACGAGCGGAATGTCCTCGAACGTCAACTATGGTTTGCAGGCCGCGCGGGAGCTGGGCATGGTCACCATAGCGTTCTCGGGAAAAGACGGCGGCCGCGTCCAAAACATCGCCGAATATTGCCTGACTGTTCCTTCCTTCAGCATTCATCGCATCCAGGAGGTTCACACGACGCTGCTGCATGTGTTGTGGGACATGGTGCACGTGCTGCTCGGCGAGGAAGATATCATCTAGCGGCATGCAGAAAGACTTCGCGATCACCTGTCCCATCCCGATCACGGAACGCAAGAAGATCGTTCTCGGGCATGGCAGCGGAGGGCGGCTGACGGCGCAATTGATCCACGACGTCTTTCTGCCCGCGTTCGACAACGAGATTCTCCGCAGGATGGACGATCAGGCGGTGCTTCAGGTGGGCGCAACTCGCATCGCGTTCACAACCGATTCATTCGTCGTCACACCCCTGTTCTTCCCGGGCGGGGATATCGGTAAGCTGGCCGTCAATGGAACCGTGAACGACCTGGCCATGAGCGGCGCCAAGCCACTCTACCTTTCTACCTCGTTCATCATTGAGGAAGGCTTCGAGATCGAAGAGTTGTCTCGAATCACGCAATCCATGGCCGAAGCCGCGCGCGAGGCCGGGGTCGCCGTCGTCACGGGCGATACCAAGGTGGTCAACAAGGGTTCGGCCGACAAGCTGTTCATCAACACTTCGGGAGTGGGGCTGCTGCCCGAAGGACTGGAAATCTCGGCCGCAAAAGCAAGGCCTGGCGATGCCATCCTGCTCAGCGGAACCATCGGCGATCATGGCATGGCGGTATTTTCGAAACGCGAAGGCCTGGAGTTCGAAGGGTCGATTCTATCCGACACGGTCGCGCTCTATTCGCTGGTGGAAGCGATGCTGCAAGCGGGTGAAATTCATTCGTTGCGCGATCCCACGCGCGGGGGTCTCGGAACCTCACTGTTCGAAATCGCCGCATCGGCCAATCTTGGAATCGAGATAGACGCGAACTCAATCCCGGTGCGCGAAGAGGTAAAGGCCGCGTGCGAGATCCTTGGTCTGGATGCATTGTTCGTGGCGAATGAGGGCAAGCTAGTCGCCTTTGTCGAGCAGGCCTCTGCAGAAGCGGTACTCAGCGCCATGCGGCGCCATCCGCAGGGTCGGGACGCAGCGCTAATCGGTCATGCCGTGAGTGCGCATGCGGGCATGGTTCTACTCAAAACCGAAGTGGGGGGCACGCGTCTAATTGATCTTCCCTTTACAGAACAGTTGCCACGCATATGCTGAAACGTGAACCATCCCCGAGGTCGAATAAAAGTATCCCGGCATTACACTCCGCCCTTGACTTTTGTTGCCGGAGGGCCCACTATTTTAAGTGTTATGAACGATTAGAATTACTTAACTAACCCAACCAAAAAGGATTGAACATGGCCACGAGCGCAATTCCCTACGGTCGATCGACTCAGAAGGCTCCCGCCGTCAAAGAGGTCCATATACTTTGGATCACAGCAGGTCTTAGCTGTGATGGCGATACTATCTCCATAACCGCCGCGACGCAACCCAGCATTGAAGACATAGTTCTGGGCGCGATTCCCGGTCTACCGAAAGTACATCTGCATAATCCGGATCTTGCTTTTGAAGTCGGGGACGACTTCATGAAGTTTTTCCATCTGGCGGCGGAAGGAAAACTCGAACCCTTCGTGCTGGTGGTGGAAGGATCGATTCCCAACGAAAAAATTAAAAAGGAAGGCTACTGGGCAGGTTTTGGGTACGACCCGATGACCAATCAGCCCATCACTACCTGCGAGTGGATCGATCGGCTCGCGCCCAACGCCACCGCGATCGTATGCGCCGGAACCTGTTCTGCCTATGGCGGTATCCATGCGATGCAGGGCAATCCTACCGGCTGCATGGGGCTCGCGGATTACCTGGGCTGGGAATGGAAATCGAAGGCGGGCCTGCCCATCGTCAACGTTCCGGGATGCCCGGTGCAGCCAGACAATTTCATGGAAACGCTGCTGTATCTGCTCTATCAACTGGCGGGTCTGGCGCCGATGATTCCGCTCGACGATGCACTCCGTCCGAAGTGGTTATTCGGGGCGACGGTACACGAGGGCTGTGATCGCGCGGGTTACTACGAGCAAGGTCAGTTTACCGACCACTATGGCAGCCCCGAATGTCTGGTCAAAATAGGATGCTGGGGTCCGGTGGTCAATTGCAACGTGCCCAAGCGCGGATGGATGGCCGGCATAGGCGGTTGTCCCAATGTCGGCGGCATCTGCATCGGCTGCACCATGCCGGGCTTCCCGGACAAGTTCATGCCGTTTATGGACGAGCCACCGGGTGCCCGGGTATCGTCCACCATCAGCAACATATATGGCGGGGCAATCCGGGCGTTGCGACAAATCACGCAGCACACTGTCAATAAGGAACCGAAATGGCGCCACACCGGGCGCAAGCTGACGACTGGCTATCAGCCGACGACGTACTAGAGACGAGGGAGATAATACATGGCCACTATTACGCAACCAACAAGCGGAGTTTCGACAGACTCACGACGGCTGGTGGAGATGAATTGGGACCCGATTACCCGCATCGTGGGCAGTCTGGGAATCTACACCAAAATCGATTTCGCGAAGCTGGATATCCGCTTGACTCAGGTAACCGCTGCGGAACTGGTTTTCGCGCTGGTTGCTGGTTTCGGGTGAACAATCAGGTCATAGGTCACGGGATCGACGGCCACAGCCTGTTGC
>JBBSHP010000342.1:0-5664 GCA_038232555.1 Bryobacterales bacterium | reverse complement strand
TGGATATCGGGTGCAATGCCGGTTTCTACTCGATCGAAATGAAGCGGCGCGGCGCCGAAAGGGTGTTGGGAATCGATTTCGACGATGATTATCTGGCCCAGGCGCGTTTCGCTGCCGAAGTGAACGAGTTCCCGATCGAATTCCGGAAAATGTCGGTGTACGATGTGGCCCAGCTTGGAGAAAAATTCGATCTGGTGATTTTTATGGGCGTGTTGTATCACCTCCGCCACCCGCTGCTCGCGCTCGATTTGCTGCATGAACATGTGGTCAAAGACCTACTGGTATTCCAATCGTTGCTGCGAGGCAGCCCCCAAGTGGAGCCCCTGGAGGAAGACTATCCATTCACGGAAACATCCATTTTCGAGCGTTCCAGTTTCCCCCGAATGTACTTCATCGAACAGCGCTACTCAAAAGACCCAACCAACTGGTGGATTCCCAATCTGGCCTGCGTACAAGCCATGCTCCGCAGCGCCGGGTTTCAGATTGTCGATCATCCTGAAGAGGAAGTGCTCATCTGCCGCCGGCAGGAGATCAGCGCCCCATGATTGAGGCCGCCATGCTCTGGAACGAACCGAACAATCTCTCGCATTGGGACTTTGAGATCGATCCCCAGTGGAAAATTTTCGGAACGATGGTCAAGGCCGCTGCCAATGCGATTCGCGCCGAACACGCTACCCTGCCGCGCGTGCTGGGCGGAATCTCACCCATTGACCCCCGCTTCATTGAGCGCATGAAGAAGATGTGCGTGCTGAGCCATCTGGACGCGGTCGCCGTACATGGATTTCCACTCGACTGGAACCACTGGCAGATCCACGAGTGGCCGGAAAAGCTGGACGAGGTTCGGACAGAAACCGATCTTCCTCTGTGGGTGTCGGAAGTTGGAGTCTCGAGTTTTGGCGCAGAAGAGGTCCAGGAGTTCGGTTTGAAGCGCACCGCGGAACTCTTGCTCGGGCGTGTTCCGAAAATCCACTGGTATAGCCTTTACGATTTGCCCCGCGCCTGGCCTGCGACCACGCGGCACCGTGAGGCAGAGGGATCTTCTTACTACCGCCATTTTTACATGGGGTTGCTCCGTGAGGATGGAAGTCCGAAGCTGGCACTGCAAGAATTTGCTAAATACACTCCAGCCATGGGCATCTGCCAGTGGTTTCATTTTGAAGACCCGCGCCTGGATGAGGCGGTGCGTTCCATGAAGGAGCTTGGCGTGCAGTATCTTCGCACTGGTTTGAGTTGGGCGGATAGTCTGCGGCCAGGTGCCGAGGAGTGGTTTGACAGACAAATGGGTGCTCTCCAGGATTTCGACGTAACGGTAACATTCTGCTTCACTCCTGAGTCGCATGGGGTGCGACCCAACCATACCAGCCCGCCTAAAGATGTAGATGAGTATGCCGATTTCTGTGGCCGGATGATACGCCGTTATGGGAAATAGCCGCATCCTGTTGATCGCCGCTCACCCGGACGATGAGGTGATCGGGGCAGGCATTGAGATGACCCGTTGGAACCCGGAGCACGTCACCATCCTGCACGTCACAGATGGCAGCCCCGAGGATCCAAAACATGCCCAAGCCGCAGGTTTCGCGACCCGGGATGAGTACGCCCGTGAGCGGCGGCGGGAACTCGGAAAAGCGCTGGAACTGGCGGGCATGGGGGAAGCGCGCTGCGTGGAACTGGGTTTTACCGACCAGCAAGCGCATCTGTATTTGCCGGATCTGGTGGAACGGCTGGCCGAGCTGATAGAGGAAATCCGCCCGGATGTGATCTACACGCATCCGTATGAGGGGGGGCACCCAGACCATGACGCCGCAGCGTTTGCAGCAAGTCATGCGGTGGCGGTGTTTACAAAGCGCGCGGCGGCGCTTGCTCCAAGCGGCAGGACGGGTCTCCCCCCTGGTACCGACTGCCGGCCGGGACCTGGTAGCGTTATGGTGATGGAATTCACGTCGTATTACGCGGGTCCCGACGGTCTAGTCGCCAGTCAGTTCCTGCAATCGGGCGGGGTGCGGATCAATAGCCTTACGGCTTCTCAGCGCGCGCTCAAGTTACAAATGTTTCAATGCTTTCGGTCGCAAGAAGCCATGTTGCGGCAGTTCCCTATCCTCGACGAGCGTTTCCGAACCGCACCCGCTTACGATTTCGCTCAGCCGCCCCATTCCGGGCCCCTTCACTACGAAAAACTGGGCTGGACCATTAGCGGAGAACACTGGCGGTGGTGCGCCAGTGAGGCCATCAAAGTGCTTCAGAGTAAACGCGTCTTATGAGCTTGACGATTCTCAGTGTGGCTTACCCCCTCACGCCGGTGGGCCCCAACGCGGTGGGAGGATCGGAACAGATCCTTACTCTGATGGATGCAGCCATCACCGCTGCCGGCCACCATTCGCTGGTGGTAGCCTGTCGCGGTTCGAACCCAACGGGAACTCTGATTCCCACTCCCCGTTGGACCGGGAAGATCACCGATGAGGTGCGGCTCTGGGCCCAGGAGCAGCATCGTATTGCGATTGAGCAAGCCCTGAAGAAGTGGCCGGTGGACCTGATCCACATGCACAGCTTGGATTTCTGGGCCTATCTGCCGTCCGGCTCAATCCCCGTGTTGACCACTCTTCATCTGCCACCCGACTGGTATCCCCCCAAAGCGCTCAAGCTCCGCAGACAGAACTTGTGGCTGAATTGTGTTTCTCGAACGCAAACGGCAAGCTGCCCGCCGAGTGATCGGATTCTACCTTACATCGGCAATGGAGTGGACATAGACAGGCTCACAATTCCTCTTCGTAAGCGGGATTTCGCCTTGGCGCTGGGCCGGATTTGCCCGGAAAAAGGCCTTCACATCGCACTCGATGCAGCCCGGCAGGCGGGGATCGGCTTGCTATTGGCGGGCGAGGTCTATCAGTACGAGGCGCATGTTCAGTATTTCAAGAGCGAGATTGAGCCTCGCCTGGACCACTCCCGGCGGTTTCTCGGGCCGGCAGGATTTCGCCGGAAGCGGCGGCTGCTCACTCAGGCTCGCTGCCTGTTGATTCCGAGTCTGGTAGCCGAGACCAGTTCGCTGGTCGCGATGGAAGCTCTCTCGTGTGGAACTCCTGTGATCGCCTACCCGTCGGGCGCGTTGCCGGAAATCGTCGAAGATGGCCGCACCGGATTTTTCGTTCAGAGCGAGCGTGAGATGGCATCCGCTCTACGGGCGGTGAAGTTCCTGGATCCGCAAGTGTGCCGCGATCAGGCCCGCCAACGGTTCTCGGCGGATCGCATGGCCAAACTCTACATGGAGAGATATAAAGAGCTGATCTCCCGCCGGATCAGGCCGCTGATGAAAGTTGCAGGCTCCGCAGCCGCGATTCCCAACTTGAGGCACGCTCAACAGAGTGGACGTTGAGGTCATAAGCTCACCCGGCCAATTGGAGCAGCTCCGGCCGGAATGGGAGGTACTGTGGCATCGCTCCCCTGGGGTTACTCCCTTCCAACATCCGGGTTGGCTGATTCCCTGGTGGAATGCTTTCGGCAGCGGAGAGCTGTTCACGTTCGCGGTGCGGGCCAATGGTCGCCTGATGGCCGTCGCCCCGTTATTCCTACACTCCGGGAATGGGGGCCTCGAGGTTACGTTCCTGGGCAATGGGATTTCAGATTACCTGGACATCATCTGCGAGGCTGAGTCCGCGCCGGTAGTGTGGGCCGTCATCTTCGCGCGTCTGGCCGAGCTCCGGCATTGCTGGGATCTGTGCGACCTGCAAGATCTGCGGCCGCAATCTGCTCTCCTCAAACTGACAGTTGCCCTGCCGCTGCAAAGTGCCACTCGGGTGCAGTGCGCGTGCAGCGTGATTCGTCTTCCCGACACAGTCCAGGAGTTCCAAGAAAAGCTCCCGCACGGTTTACGCCGGAATCTACGGCGCTACCGCTCACAATTGCAGGCGGAAGGCCCGGTGGAATTTGAGACTCCGGGTCCTGCCGGATATGAGGAACACTTCGATGCTTTGTTCACCCTGCACCGGGCCCGTTGGAATGAGAAAGACAGCCCAGGCGTGCTCAGCAGTCCCAGTCTGGAGCGGTTCCATCGAAGCGCTGCCCGGGAACTATGGGGTAGCGGCCTGGTGCGCCTACACGCGCTGCGGTTTGGTGGGACCATCGTCGCGGTGGTGTACGCCTTAGTGCACCGGAACCGGGCGTACAGCTACTTGGGGGGCTTTGATCCCAGCCTGGCGCGATTCAGTCCTGGTGCGCTGATCATGAAGTACACCATCGACAAAGCTGTCGAAGAAGGCGTCGAGGAATTTGATTTCCTGCGTGGCAGTGAGTCTTACAAATCCGAGTGGGGGGCTCAGCCTGAAACCACCCGGCGGCTACTGCTCTGGCACCAGCACCGTCCCACCCATCTTTTGCAGAACACCCCACCAGAAGCAGGATGAGGGGAAAACCGTGAAGAGGAACCAGGAATACGATCCGTTTGCCTGGCTGTACACCACGTACTGGGGGGAAGAGTTCCATGAACAGTCCCTGGGCGTTTTGGACCGTCTCCTGCTGAACCGGTTACCTGCGCGCGCGGCGGTGCTGGACCTCTGCTGCGGCGACGGCCGCGTCTCCAGGCAGCTAGTCAGCCGACGCTTCCAAGTGACAGGCCTGGACGGTTCCGCGCACATGCTTGCGTTTGCCAAACAGCGCGCACCGAAAGTAAAGTTTCTGTTGGCCGATGCCAGGAACTTCGATTTCCCGGAGCAGTTTGATGCCGTGATATCGACGTTCGACAGTCTGAACCATATTCGGATTACCAAAGAATTAGCTAAGGTGTTCCGGAACGTTTTCCAGTGTCTGAAGCGGCCGGGGCTCTTTGCTTTCGATCTAAATCGAGAGGAAGCCTACCGGGACCTGTGGGCGCGCACTTCTCACACTATCGCGAAGGACATGGTCAGCATTGCACGGGGGTCCTACAACCCCGACACCCGGCTCGCATACTGCGATGTGACTCAATTCCGGAGTGGGGGGAGCGGTTGGGAACGCTCTGATTTCCGTCTCACACAGAAGTGCCACGCCGAGAGCGAGGTCGTCTCTCACCTGGAACAAGCGGGGTTTCGAGTAGAAGTCTTCGATGCTGCCAGAGACTTGGGGATGGAAGGCGACATCGGTAGGGGTCGCACATTCTATCTAGGAAGTAAAGGGTAGGCCCAACTTTTTATTTAGGCCTAGGCCGGTATAGAGAAATATTTTCAGCGGACAGGAATTCTTGCCAAGTCTAAGGCCGTCAACAAGATCCCGACAGTGGCGGCGTCGGCAGGCTCTAAAAACCTCCAACATGAAGCTGCGTAAAGGTTTGAAGCAGTTCCAGTATCTTACGTTCCCTTAACTATGGAGTATGGAACCTTGCGTGCCCATCTATTCGAGCCGGCACGGGCAAAAATGTAGCGACTTTTTCGCACTGCTCGTAAGTGCTTGGCTTCATTACAGCCACGAGATCAGTTCGGCAAGTATCTGAAAGATTCTAAGGAGATAGGAATGCCAAAAATAACGACCCTCGAAGATCTGCTGGTGGAAGAGTTGAAGGACCTATTTGACGCGGAGAACCAGTTGCTACGGGCTCTGCCTAAAATGGCGAAAGCGGCCACGTCCCAGGAGCTTAAGAGCGCTTTTCAAGAGCATTTGGAAGTAACCAGGCAGCAGGTGGAGCGGCTCACGCAGGTTTTT
>JBBSHP010000341.1:0-5673 GCA_038232555.1 Bryobacterales bacterium | reverse complement strand
TGCCGTCCGGAATGTTACCCGTGAGTCCGTAGCAACTGAAGCCGGTCTTTCTGAGCACCAGCGTAAAACGGCCATTCGGGTTGCATCTATTCCTGAAAAGCAGTTCCATCAGGCAGTTGAAAGCGAACGCACTCCAACTCTGACAGCTCTGGCCGAAGCCGGTACGCAACACAAACCGCAACCTTTGGTTGACCTGAAGGGTATCCAGCCGACGGGTGCTCGGGCCGCCCTGTTTGTTTTCTGACGGCCCAATGCGCCCGCTATCAAATCGAAGGATTCATATTCGGCGGAAGGCCGGCTCCGCCCCTGGATCTGGAAAAAAGGGGAATAAAGAGCCAGAACCCCAGGAGCGGACCCTTCGAAGAAACAACAGTGAACTAGTGCGGATCGGGGTGAGATTTCTAAAGCCTTTTGCATAGGGAAAGTACCGGTAATACTCCCCCGGGGGGCTGGTCATTGTGTTATCCCTCAAAAAAAGAACGGCCCACCACCGAAGGCAGGCCGCGTATACGAAATCATTCAACTCTAAACAGTAGTGCGGGCAAGGCGGGAGAGTTTTCAGGCTTGGTTTCGGCGTGACCGCCTACAGTGGCCAGCGGCAACAGTTTGGGATAACGCCGGGCGAGTTTTCGAGCGTCGTTGATCCAGTCGATGAAGTACTCCCACGCCTCGGTCTGCTGCAACAGCGTTTGCGCAAACGGCAACTCGTTGGCCGGCCCTGGTCCGAGCCATGCCACACGGTGCAAGAGGTCTCTAACGATGCTCAGAACCCAGCTTCCATGCTCAAGGCCGGCATCTCCAAATTCGAGTAGTTCCACAAGCGCCAAGAGTACTTCGATATCGCGTCGCCCAAGGCTCCTCACGCGGCTTTCCAGCGCATTCAAATCACCAGCGTCCTTTTCGTAAGCAGCCACCCTGAGTCGGCCCGCTCTCTGTTCCTCATCTGTGTAGGGCGTCGGCTCTCCTTCTTCTTCAGAAGCCAGCGTTGCCAAGAGTCTGATCCACCGTGCCTGTTCCTTGCTAATCGCGATGAAGTCCGGGTCTTCATCGAGGCCGTACACCCGGATTCCTGGATCGTGCTGCATGTTCGTTAGGCCGCTTCGTCGCGGTCTTCTCCCTTGAGCAATTGCACAAACTGCTCGACGCGCTTCACGTGTTCATCCGGCACCTTGACCCAGGTGTGATCGGCTCCGATGTGAAAGGCGAATGCAGCGGGCAAGCCATAGTCGCCACTGTAGGCGGTTTCGAGGATTTCGCGGAGCAGGTAAACATCCTCGATGTGTGCCGCACCGAAGTATTCTTTATAGAATATGGTCTCCAGTCTTCGCCGGGCATTGTCGCGGGCCATGTCCGCAACGGTGGTGGGAGTCGGAAGTTCGATTCGGTCGACGGGTTCAGGCCATTCCTTGGCGAGCTTGGCGTACCAGCTCCCTTGAGGGCCTTGATGTGATCTTCAGCCTTCTTATCGCGCTCCGCTGGGTCCGTTGGCCAGTTGGGGAATAGCCGTCTGAAGTTGTGGCCGAGGATGCCCCAGAGTAGCTGGTGAACATCGTCTTCGTCGCCACCGTTGATGATCAGATCGGAGGCGAGATCACAGACCGTCTGTTGCGTCTCGGTCAACTCTCGGGCGGGTACTGACTGTGGCTGTTTAGCCACACTTTGTTGTGGTTTCTTGGTTTCAGGTGTAGGCTTGCCCTTGACTGCGGGGGCCTGGGGAATGGGGGCGTGTTTAGTTGACATGTTTTGTTCCTTTCTGTAACATTCTGTGCTGAATAGTTCTGTAGTGTCAAGAACAATTTGCAATTAAATGCAACATGATGTCACAATACGTCATGGCTGAAGACCAGTTGCTTACGCCGGAAGAGGCTGCGGTATACCTGAAAAAGCATGTGGGCAGCATCAGGCGACTGCTGCGCACCGGCGCGCTGCCCGGCGCAAAATTCGGAGGCGGTTGGAGAATTTCGAAGGCCTCGCTTGATGCCCTCGCCAAGGGCGTACGAGAAGCCGGGCCGGGAAGGGGGAGTGAGCATGTCTCGTGAAGAGTCCGAGCACGATGTTCCTGCACGAGAAGCAGATACAAGGAAGCGCGCAGCCGAGCTTTGCGAATCGAATGAACCTCCAAAGTCGGTAGCTTCCAGGCCAGTCCGGGAAGAACCGCTTCCAAAGCCAGCCGAGCAATACAAAGGTCTGCATCCGAACGATAGCAACCGGCTCAGAGAAGAGATCAAGGGCCATACCGAAGATGAGAAACAGTCGGGCGGATGAGTGCGACGATCGAACTCTCGCAAGACGGAAACATGGTCTGTGCTCTTCTCGGGCCTGACCTTCAGGAAGGCATTGGTGGATTCGGGCGAATCGGTTGGTGTTGGAGGTTTTGATCCCAACTATTATGTCGATCGATGATCCGGTTAAGGTCAGGCTCCAGCAACTACAGGAAGCTACCAGGCCAACGTTACCGGCCAACTTGGCTCACGCGGCTTTTCTAGCGAGCCTGGCCCTCGTTCAGCAGGGCCTAGGTGGAATGGAATCGTTTGCTCCGGTTGCGGCTGCGGCGATTCACAGTCTCTTCACATGGAAGGGCCGGGAATTCATCGACCGTCGTTTTGTAAAGCTGCTTGAGGAGATGACTGCGCGGCTGAAAGCAATAGAGGAGTCGGTTCCCGATCAGGACTATTTCGCTTCCGAGGAGTTCGCGACATTACTGACCTTGGGAATCCAGCAACTACAAACGACCCACGATGCCACGAAACTGAAAATGTTGGCTGATGCGCTTGCCAACAGTGGATCTAAAGAATTTTTCGCTGACACTGCGAAGGAGCAGTTTATTCGAACTTTTCGGGATCTAAGCCTTAACGACATCCTTGTGCTTAAGCGATTTCCGCCATTGCTTGGTCCGGGAGGACCCATACCAGGTGGACAACTCCCGTATCGTCCCAAGCTTGCATATTTCGATCACAAAGACGAAAGTTCGGTAGGCAGATTGAGAGGCATGGGACTGATTAACGACAACATAGAGCCCCATAAGCCACACTTCATCGGCGCAGGCACAGCGACGGAAAAGCAACGGCAGTTTGAGAGTTTTGTGCTCAGGCCAGAAGCGCCAAACGTTTCATACGAGATAACAACCTTCGGAGAGCGGTTTCTGCTGTTTGTTTCTGACGCGGTACCCCGGCGGAGAAGCAAAACGAATCTGAGGTGTGAGACCCATGGCCGTCTATAAGCGCGGTAACGACAATCTTCAACCTGGATTTAGCTTGCGCTCAGCCACTTACCAGAAAACTCACGTTGCTATGGAAGCTCACACACGTAAACTCGGAGACAGAAGGCAAGTGCCTTCCATTCCGGGTAGGCTGCGAAGTTTCGAACCCGGCGGATATTTGACAACCGAATACCAAGGCAGAAACGCAACGCCACAACTGGGTATAGTTGGCGTTGCTGCAAGGGCCTTTTCAGCGCGGCAACCCCTGCCCCTTCTTTTGAGTTTGGGGACTCAATTCTAATGCGCTCATGGACATGGAGCCGAAATCGGCTTTGGAACGAACCCGAAACGAACCCCGAGCGAACGGAACTATACAAAATTGCAAAACGAACCTGAGAGATCCCACTTATTCAAGGGAGCCACCCAGGGAGCCACGGCGATGGATGCGGGTGGAAACAGTGGACAGAATCAGGCTCGCAGCACTGCTAACTGCTTAAGAATGGACAGCCGTGGAAACAGTGGACGGTTGGCCTTACAATTCGTAATCAGCAGGTCGCCGGTTCGATCCCGGCGGGTGGCTCCAAAGATTCACGGTTCACCTTCAGTCCGCAGAACAGGTATCCCGTGTGGTCGCCCGATGGCAGCAATATCGCTTTTTACTCGAGCCGGGATGATTTGGGGAGCGTGTATCAAAAGGCCAGCTTGCGGACCGAATTCAACGAACGGGATGCCAAGCTCTCACCCAACCGCCAATGGCTGGCTTACGCTTGCGAAAAGACCAAGCGCAACCAGATCTACGACCAGCCGTTCCCAAGTCTTGGGGGAGAGCGTTAAGTTTCGCCGAATGGCGGTAGCGCTCCAGTGTGGAGCCGCGGCGGAAAGGAGCTCTTCTACGTCGACGCTGATTTAAGAATGATGACGGTGGAGGTGAAGGGCGGCTCGAAGTCGAAGCGGGGTTGCCGAAGCCTCTATTTGACACGCGACTGGAAGGTCTCGCCTGTTCGACGTCAGCAAGGACGGCCGCTTCTCATTCCCATGTTCAAGGAGCAGACGGGCCCTGTGTCGCTGAACCTGGTTGTCACTGGACCGCTGGGTTGAAGAAGTACTTGCCGCGCTCCGCCTCAGCAGCACGTTTCTTCGCGTCCGCATTCTGCTCCGCAGTCAGCCTGCCGTCCAGGACAGCGCGGTTCTTTCCCCCGTTTGACCGCTCAGGATGAACCACTTTTGCGCTTCGATGGGATTCGGGGCGACGCCCTGGCCGTTCATATACAGGACCCCCCGATTCACCCGGGCCGCGGGCGAGCCCTGTTGGGCCGATTTTTGATACCAGCGGAACGCTTCCGCGTAGTCCTGTTGAACCCCCTTCCCGTTCTGGTAGGCTAAACCCAAGCCAAATTCGGCCTCTCGATCGCCTTGATCGGCGAGCAGGCGAAACCATTTTACAGCCTGAGTTTGGTCGACCGGGCCGCCCTGGCCCTTGGCGTTCATGACCGCCAGATGCAGCATCGCGGCTTGGTTACCGCGGTCGGCCAACGGCTGATACAGCTTACGTGCCGTCTCGTAGTCGCCTTTGGTGAACGCGGCTTTGGTCTGCTTGCCACGGTTCGGTACAAAGTTGGCAAGCAGGTCCAGAGCAGTACTCAAGTTCCCCTCATTGCCTGAGGTACTTTTGCGATCGTGAACGGCAACCGCCGTTTTCCAACCAATAAACGCTACGATCACAACCAGACCAACGATGCCGATGAGCACCTTTTTCAACATGCCCATGGCTCAGCTTCCCTTATCTTCCGGAGTCATTGCTTCCAGGCACTCGCCTTGCTTTCAGCTTCCTGCTCCTGGGCGGGCGTCAATCCCTTCTGCAACGCCAGGCGATTCTTTTTCGCGGGCTCACCGGCCAGGATGAACCATTTCTCGGCCTCCACAAAGTCCTGGGGAATTCCCTGAGCTTTGGCGTACATGACTCCGAGGTATACCTTGGCTTCCGCGCTCGCAGTGTGGGCGGCCGTTTCAAAAGCTGGTCGGGCCTCGGCGAATTTACCCTGGTTGTATAGTCCCACCGTTGAGCCATAGGCCTGTGTGCTCCCTTGGCCACCTTTGGTGGCGGCCTGGAAAGCTTGCATGAGTGTACCGCCAAGCATGACGAGCAGGCCGACAACGAGCAGCGCCTTCAGACCGGAACCGCCTGGTTCCAGGAGGGCTGAGGCCGGCTTGGCGGGATCATAATACACCGGCACATCTGTTCCGGTCGGATACTTCTTCACCAACGCGGGCGCAGTGCTGTTACTCAATTTTACGCGACTTCCCTCAAACGGCGCGCCTTGGACAGCGTAGGCGTATTTTATGGTTCGTCAGAAAAACTCGTGGGTTGATTCGGGCTCTGGGAGCTTGCCAAGTGAGTGATAGAGAGCGAGTTCGAGGCAGCGGAAGGTCCGGAAGCCGTAGGATTTTCTCATAGTGACTTTGGCTTTGTTGTT
>JBBSHP010000340.1:0-5673 GCA_038232555.1 Bryobacterales bacterium | reverse complement strand
TTTCACGTCCGTGCAGACAAACTAAACGTACGTCCCGTGTGCGAAGCTTCGTGCACCAACAACCAGCGCTTCCGTTCGAGTCCCCCGCCATAGCCGGTCAGAGCGGAGTTCGCGCCGATCACTCGATGGCACGGCACCACCACGCCTACCGGATTAGCACCGTTGGCCATGCCTACCGCGCGAGACGCCGTGGGTCTGCCGATACGCTGGGCCATCTCCCCATAAGTCTCCGTCTCTCCCGGCGCGATGTCGCGCAAAGCCGTCCTGACTTTCCGCTGGAACGGCGTTCCGGCCGTCTCGACAGGCAGGTTCCGGATAGCCTCGATGTTACCTTCCATGTAAGCCTGCAGGGCGGAGGTAAACCCAGCCGGATCGCGCGCAGCCTCCAGTCGATAACCCTCCGGATAATGTTGACTCAGGGTCTTATGCATGCGCGCTTCGTGGTCTTCCCAGTCAATGGCCCGAAGCCGGCCCTCTTCATCAGCGACTATCAGCATCAGGCCGAGGGGCGTGGGAGTCTTGTCGATTAAAAACCGTCGTGGCGGTTGCATGTTTACTCTCCTTATCAATTTTCTTAGCTTTGGCAACATCCCCATTACTTGCCCAGAGGTGCTGGGCCGCATACGCGCGCCACGGCCGCCATGCCTCCGCGCGACGCAACAATTCAACTGGCCCGGGGCGTCTCCCGAACTCACTCGCAATAGCTTGCAACAGCCCCAGGTCGGACGCGGGAAAAGCATCCGTCTCTCGTAACGCGCGCATCGCCACATACTGCGCAGTCCACTCGCCCACCCCAGGCAGAGCGCGCAATCGCTCCACCGCTTCCTCCAAGGACTGTCCACTCGTAAACAGGCGTGGATCGGAGGCGGCCGCCGAGGCCAGCGCCGACAGAGCAGCCGCGCGCGCTTTGGGAACGCCCAGCAAAGTCAGATCCGCACTCGCCAACCTTTGAGCCGTCGGAAAAATGTGCGACAAACGAGCATCGCCTGAATTTTCAGGACTGATCGGCTCGCCAAACGCTGCCGTCAAACGGCCCGCCAGTTGTCTCGCGCCTTGAACCATAATTTGCTGACCCAGAATGGCGCGAACCGCCACCTCGAAACCATCCCAACCACCGGCCGTCCGTAGACCGGGCCGCCGCGCTACCAGAGGCGCCAGGAAAGGATCGCTGGAGAGGTGCTGCGAGATCGCTTCGATGTCGGCGCCCGTGTCGAAGAGTCTGCGCACCCGTCGCACGATTCCGGAAAGGGCCCGCACGCAGGCAAATCGCACGCTGACCATCAATTGATTAGCCGCGGGTAGATTGGTTACCTGCAGCACTCCGCAGCGGCCCTCATACTCCACGGTTCGTTTGTAAGTGGAATGTTCCACCAACTCGACACCAGCGATCGCACGCGCTCCAAAGAAGCTCAACAGCGACTCCCAATCGTAGGGTGGACGGTAGCAGATGCGCAGCAGCACAGCGTCTTGCGCCGTAATCGGCAGATCCTCCTTCAACGTCCGGCGCAACTCGCGCGGAGGTCGTTGATACAACCTGCTGAAGGTGGCGTTAAAGCGTCTGATACTCCCGAAGCCGGCCGCCAGTGCCACTTCCGCCATGGGCAAACGCGTGTCGTGCAGCAACTGTTTGGCAAACAGCAGACGTCGTGTTTGAGCCACCGCGATGGGCGAGGCTCCCAGGTGCTGCATAAATAACCGGCGCAGTTGACGCTCCCCAACTCCCAACCGTGCTGCCAGCCCATCCACTGTATTCTCCTCTCCATCCAACGCACCCGAGGCGATCAGATCCAGTCCCCGTAGCACGGTATTCGAGGTGCCGCGCCACGATGCCAGATCCGGTGACACCTCGGGACGGCACCGCAGGCAGGGCCGGAACCCGGCTTCGTGCGCCGCTGCGGCGGATTGGTAATAGGTGCAGTTCGCGATCTTCGGCGTTCGCGCCGGGCAGATCGGGCGGCAATAGATCCCGGTAGTCCGGACGCCTACAAAAATACGTCCATCGTAACGCGAGTCGCGGGTCTGAAAGATGCGATGGCAGGCGTCTCGGCTGAGATCGTTAGCAAGCTCTAACACCCTTCTATGATGCGGTACTCACCGGCTGAATTCTGGCCGTTTTCGGACATGTCCATTACCCGCTACGATCGTTCACCGGATCACGATCTTGGCCAGACCTGCGTTGTTAGCCGTATCGTAAACACGCACTACCAGCAAGTGCTCGCCCCCCCGCAGGCCCTCCGCCGTGATGTGAAACTGTTCCCGTTCCGAATCCGTCAGGCCATCCACGGCTTCCACCGGCGTCCACGGTCCCGCATCGATCGAATATTCGCAGCGTTTCAATGGCGACATCCCGTCCACCGCTTCCACTGTGACGGACATCTTGTCATTGCTACGCACGGGAGCGCCGATGCTGACCAGTGGAGGCGTATTGTCGATCAGCACCGGAGAGCTGACTAGCTCGGCTTCGCGCGCAGATTCCACCGAGTTGGACGCCCGGTCCGACGCCACCACCCGGAAGTGATAGCGCCCGTCCGCCAGGATATCGCTGTCCAGCAACAGCGAATTCTCGAACACATTCGCTCGCAGCAGCTTCCACTGGGTCTCATCGTCTCCCCGAAAGTAAACCGCATAAATGAGGCGGTCGCCATCGGGGTCGTCCGCCTGCCAGGTGATCTGAATCAGCGATCCGCCGGACCGCGAAAGCGTCTGCGTCGGAGTGCCCGCCGAGGCGCTCGATTCGCCGGTATCCGTTACGGTGATGCTGTAAGCTGCGGTGCTCGATGTTCCTTGCGGCGTCGGTTTCTGCGCGGCAGAATTCGCTTGGGTCGTGACGCTGATGCTCCTCAGATTGGGGGGCGTGTTCTGGGGTAGATAGGCGATGCTCACGTTTTCAATGCCCGGCGCTCCGCCCTGCTCCGCCGCGCCCTCTCTCCCATGCAGTTCCGCACGCCACTGCACATAGCGAGCATTGGGGCTCCCCACCACCGCCTTGCGCCCGTCCGTCACGGCCGTGGACCACTCGCTCCAGGTCTTGTCCGGCCGCGCCGAATTGCCCGTGCGCGTCTGCAGCCGTGCGTTCGTGCCCCGCCAGCTAATCCGTCCCCAGCGCGCCACCGAACCCGCGTCGTGGACCGGCGATTCATAGCTCCCGGAAGCTCCGCCAACCGCATCCAACCGCAGCAGTTTGCCCATTTCAGCGGTCGTGGCCAGCATTCCCTTTGACGTGCGAATCAACCGCGTCGCTTCGCCTTCCCCGGTCTCCAACAAGAGTGACGGCTTCCGGTCGCCGCTGAGTTTATAGATCCGCCCTCGCGCGTCGGTACCGAATAGGATCTCGCCATTGGGTTGCACCACCATGTCATATACGTTTTCTTCTTTGGAAGTCCACAGTGTCTCAACGGTGTTATCCGGATTGATTCTGTAAAGTGCCGATTTCTCAACACCCGCCAACTCCGCCACGCCGGATGCCACGCTACTCTGCACAATCCCGCCAGCCGCCCCTGCCGCGGGTCGCGTTGCATCGGGCTTCGGTTTGATCTCCGGCCCAGCCTGTGCGGGAGCGTCGGTTACCGTGATGGTGGTGGCCGGAGCCGTGACTGTAATCGAGCCGAGACTCGCCGGCAGTGCCGCCGCCTGACCTGTGCGGCTGGCCAGCGATCCGCCTAAAGCAGCGGCATACACGGTTCCATCGGCCATCGGCACAATGGAACGGATCTCAGGTAAGTTCGCATCGTACAGCACGAACGCTTTGTCTCTGGCGGCGATGCGATATAAAATTCCATTGGGCTCAGACCCCGCCAGCAGCGCGCCCTTCGAATCGATCGCCAGGCTGGTTACATGCGACTGACCGGTCTCATAGTACGTCTCCGCTTTACCCGACTTGTCGATTCGATAAATGTTGGCAGGGCTGCCCGTACCGACGTACAAACTCCCGTCCTTCCCAAACATCATGGCCCAGATGTACTTGGCTTGCGGAGCGAAAAACTCGGTCGCCTTTCCGTCCGCGATCCGAAAGACCTTCCCGTCGGGAGAGGTGCCGGCATACACCGCTCCTGCCGAATCCACGGCGACCGCGAAGATCTCGGCCTGATCCGCGCTCCACAGCAGCGAACTGGTACCGGCCTGATCCACCCGGTAGACCCGGCCGCGGTGCCCGGTGCCTAAATAGAGCGATCCATCACTCGCTTGCGCCACGCTCCAGATGGCCGGCTGTCCCGATGAGAAAAGAGTTGCCGGCCTGGGTGCTAGCGCCAGGCGGCCCTCCCGATCCAGCGCCACGCCGGAAAATCGCCCTCGCAGGAAATCCTGATAGGTGTTCATCTCCCAGGTGGTCGTGGTCGCACCATACAGGACCACAGGTAAAAGGAGCTGAGCCGCGCGCGCAAGCAAGCGATTTGGCTTCTGAAACGCCCTCATTCCTTGACGTCCACTTGGACCGTCTTGGAGCCAGTCACAACCGCATCACCGGTATCGATCTTGATCTCCGCCACCTTGGACCCGCGCCCCAGATAATTTCCCGCGCCCGCGCCTTGCTCCTTCACCAGCGCCAGCCCCAGCGATGGCGGAGGATTGGGCAGTTCCGTTCCTTGCACTTGAAAGCTGGGATCGGTCCGCGATACACGCACATAAGCGTTGGTGTTGGGCCGCAAGCTATTCAGAAATGCGATCAACTGGGTCGGCGACTTTGGCGCCGCGCTCAATAGCTGCTGATATTCGCTCAGATTGGTGGAAGAAGCATCGGCCACTGTAAACTGCAGGGTCCCGTTTGAAGCTCCCGCCGGAATAGGATACTGCACCGTTCTCACCAGCTCGGCCCCGTTTTCGCCTGCCAGCGTTACCGTCAATTCCACGGTGTCACCCGGCCGGAAATCTCGTTTCGAGACAGCGATCTGATCCACTTGGAAAATGCGCTTGCGCTCCGACGCATCGATGGTGAGCGCAATACCCCGGATTTTCAAAGCATCGAAACCCGATCCCATGGCATACGCTAGAGGCGTTGAAACTCCCAGCGCCGCCTGCAGCGGGACGTTGAAATCCCCCGCGTAGGTGTTATCCAGCTTCAACGGCGGCACTCCCCGATCAAAGCGAATTTCACCATGAACGGCGAAGCTGCCCATTCCCAAAGTGCGCTCGGTGGCTTCCATGGCCGAATAGACCGCCATCTGCACAATAAAGGGAGATAGCACGCGGTCGTTTACCATCTCCATGTTGTAAATGAAAGGGGAATGCCGCGCCCCATGCAGAGTTACCGAGAGAGGCACCGTAGCGGCCCGCCGTCCCAGCTCGCCATAGACGCTCGTGCTGCGGTCCTCGGTGATGCTGCCCATCCATTCGAGCGCGGATGAGATCTTGAAAGAGGCTGAGAGGTTCGGCAGCACTGTGATCACATTGGCGCGCGCAAAGGGCAGTTCCGTCCCGCCCACGGATAGAAAACGGTGGCCAAAGGCGAAGATCCGCTTACCGTCGATTGCCGTCACGGTCCCATCGGCGCCAATGCTCATATCGCCCGAGAGTAGCTGAACGGTGATCATGTCCCCAGGGTGCAGCAGGCTGGGATCGCCCATTTTGGGAGGGATGTGGCCGCCGCTCGATACTCCTTGCCGCGGTTCCAGTCCGATCTGCCGGAGTTCTGGGGCGAAGTGCTCCAGCGCCCCGGCAGTGAATCCGCTGAACGAT
>JBBSHP010000339.1:0-5674 GCA_038232555.1 Bryobacterales bacterium | reverse complement strand
CTTCGCCAATGGGCTCATACGGCTGGTGGGGATCTGATTATTAACGAATGGGTCACGCACCGCGATGGTTCTACCATTGGGCTGCTCGACCAGCCGCGTGGTGAGTGGGTCATAGAGCTGGATAAAGCGGCCAGTGGAGTCAAAGAGGTCGCTGAAGTCGCCTCTGCGCATAGCGGCGGTCGGTACGGCGAAATTCTTGGTCAGGCCTTGTCTCAGTTCCGCGCCTTCACGCGAGAAAAAGAAAAATGTGCGGTTTTTCCCGTTGTAAATTCTGGGCAAAATGACGGGCCCGCTGAAGGACCCGCCAAACTCATTGCGGATCAGCTTGGGCGTGTGATAGGGCGTCGAACTGAAACTGACATCCTGCCGGGCCCGCGCGACTCCGAAGGCATTGTTACGAGCTGTTTCGTAGACGCCGAAGTGAATCCGATTGCTGCCGCTCTTGGAAGTTACGATTACGGAGGTAGGGGTGTTGTATTTGGCGGAAGAGGTGCTCGTTTCAACCCGGACTTCGCCTACCGATTCAAGACCCTGAAGGTTCATGGAACCGCCGAACTCGCGATTGTTGGATGCCGCGCCATCCTGCGTATAGCTGTTGGAGTAACCCATCAGCCCGCCGCTTCGGACTCCGCCATTTACATCAATGATGGGCTCGACACCCGGGGCAACGTCTCCCAGAAGAGTGTTGAGATCGCGGCCGTTGATGGGAAGTTCCTTGATGCGCTGGCTGTCCAGCGTGCTCGCATCGGTGGGATCGGAAGTTGTGACCAATGGGATGGTGGCCGAGACTTCGACGGTTTCGCTGACCGCGCCGGGCGTGAGCTGCGGACTGAGATCGACTGTTTTTCCCGTTTGGAGCAGCAGTTGTTCTTCCCAAGCCTTCATCCCATCGGCTTCCACGCGTACTCGGTAGTTCCCGATGGGGACCGGCGGAGAGACGAAATACCCTTCGGCGTTGGAGACAGTCTTGGTAGCCCGCCCGGTATCGAGATGGAGAGCCGTCACTCTGGCGCGGGGCACGGCGGCTCCGGATTTATCGGTGACGGTTCCTTGGATGGTTCCGCCGCCGGATGAAGACTGAGCGCAACCGAGAGCGCTCGCAAGGAGGGTCAATAGGACGGAGCGTATCAGGACCTTGGTCATAGTCCAACTTTTTAGGCTAACCCACTTAGACTAACTGACTCGCCGGAACGATGCCGGGCTATCAGGTTTAAGATGGACGGCCAGGGGATGTGGCGTACCAGGGGATAAGTTCGGCGAGTAGCGGGTGAGGGGATTACTTCCGCACCGACAATCTGGATGGTACCCGTAAACACTACGCCGTCAGGGGGGACTTTCGGGTGCATTCGTCTGCAAGCCGGTCAGTCTCTTCCGCGTGGACGCTCGAACGTGTCCCGCCGACCAATAAGATCGCCAGTCATGCGACGATTGAGTCCATGACTGAGTTGCGCTACGCATTCCGGTCGCTGCGGCGCTCTGCAGGTTTCGCGTTCGTTGTCATGGTTTCACTCGCTCTCGGCATCGGGGCGAACACCGGACTTTTCAGCCTCGTCAATCGCCTACTGATTCAGCACCTTCCTGTGAAAGAGCCCGGCCGGTTGGTTCGTGTGCAGCGGGTCCTCCAGTTGAGCGGCGGCAGAGTGAAGGCAAATCGGCTCGCTGCGGCAGACATCGAGACTGTCGCTCGCAACAGCACCGTCTTTTCGGATGTCGCCGGATTTCTCAA
Organism: Bryobacterales bacterium; assembly: GCA_038232555.1. Classification (GTDB taxonomy): domain Bacteria; phylum Acidobacteriota; class Terriglobia; order Bryobacterales; family Bryobacteraceae; genus JBBSHP01. The sequence goes on along the minus strand of JBBSHP010000339.1, from coordinate 3,948 downwards.
TCTAGACCGCCCGACCGTCGTCGTGAACGGCGCGATGGAGCCTCCGCTCGGTGTCCAGCAGGTCTTGCCTGGGTTCTTCGACACACTCGGTTTGCCGATGACGATTGGGACCGCGCGGAACGATGTTCGCGGCGCGGTCATCAGTCACCGGTACTGGCGGGTGCGTTTCGGCGGGAACACGGACGTTCTTGGAAGTAGCCTGAACATCAACGGACAACCTTTTCCGATTCTCGGTGTGGCGCCCGTGCGGTTTCAGGGACTCGAGCTAGAGACGTCGCCAAGCATATGGATCTGGTCAAACGCGCTTTCCGACTCTCTCGAAATGGTTGGCCGCTTGCGGCCGCAAGTCGGTCCCGCGGAGGCCGAGATTGCCATGTCGTCGGTATTCCAGCAACTGGGTGGTCAACAATTCGGAGGGGCGCGTGTGGGAGCGCGGATCGAGCCCGCTGGTCGGGGAATTTCGAACGTGCGCGCCGAATACGGGCGCCCACTCGTAGCCTTGCTGGTCTTGGCGGCGCTGGTTTTGCTGGCCACGTGCGCTAACGTGGGAATCTTGCTCGCGGTGCGCAACACCACGCGAGCGCGTGAATTGGCGGTTCGGGTTTCTTTGGGCGCAAGGCGGTCGCGCCTTTTCGCCCAACTCCTGATCGAAGGGGCGGTGTTGGCGGCAGGCGGAGCAGCCCTGGCATTGCCCGTCGCCCGCGCGGTTGTCGCAACGATCTTGTCGATGCTCCCTGCCGCCGGAGAAGCACTTGGGTTCCGCGTAAACGTGCCTCTCCTAAGCTTCGTCAGCGCGGCTTCGCTGCTATGCACATTGCTGTTCGCTGCAGCCCCGGCCTGGCGGGCCACGCGGCCGGACCTGCTAGCGCAAGGGCTGCAGGCAAGTCGCGCAGCCACATTGCCGCGGAGCGCCCACCGGTTTCAGAGAATGCTGGTAGCCGCGCAGGCGAGTCTCTCCGTGGTCATTCTGGTGGGAGCTGGTCTCTTTCTCCAAACCCTCCGCAACCTCTCGCAGGCCGATACGGGCTTTGATTCACGCCGTCTCCTGCAAGTGTCAGTGGACCCGGGCGGCAGTGGCTACCAGCCAGACCAAATTGGCAGCCTTTATCGGCGCCTGACGGAGAGGTTGGCGGCGATTCCCGGCGTGGAGTCAGTTGGCGGCGTGAGGAACTCCATTCTGCACGGGCCGCTGTCGGGGTGGAGCGAGGTGGAACTAGTCGAGGTCGGGCCCGCGTTCTTCGAAACCATGCGGATTCCGTTGGTGAAGGGCCGCTACCTCGCCGGCTTGGACCATACGCTCGCCGGCTTCGACGCCGTTCCCATCGGAGACCGGCAGAATATTCACCTGCCCAACCGCGTGGTGATCAGCGAATCCCTGGCCAAGCGCCTCTTCGGTGGCGCCGACCCCATTGGTCAGCGGCTGCCCGAGCCACTCCGCCAACGGCCTGTGATCGTAGGGGTGGTCAGGGATGCGCGCTTCTCCACGTTGCGTGCCGATCCTCGCCCGCCCGTCTACGTTTCGCAGGGACCGGAACCAAACCGGTTCAATGCGATTCTGATCCGCTCCTCGGCGAACCCATCCACCGTCGTGGCAGCCATTGAACAGGAAGTGCGGCGCGAGCATCCGCGGCTGCTGCTCGGCGTTCACACCATGCATGAGGAGATGGACCGTTCGATCGCGCGCGAGCGGATGGCGGCTACCGTCAGCGCTTTGTTCGGCACGCTCGGCCTGGTCCTTGTGTGTGTTGGGGTGTTTGGCGTCGCCGCCTACACGGTGGCGCAACGCACCAACGAATTGGGAATCCGCATCGCTCTGGGCGCCAGCAACTGGGATGTGATTCGCGAATCATTGAGCGGCACGCTGGTCGCGTTTGTCGCGGGACTCACAGCGGGGGTCATTCTTGCAATCGCAGGAGCGCGGCTGGTGGCGGGAGCGATCTCTGGCTTGCTCTTCGAACTGACTCCGGCGGACTCGCACAACATTGTGGTGGCCGTCTGCGTCATGCTCGCAGCAGTGATCGCGGCGTCTGTGATTCCGGCCTACCGTGCGGCCAGCGTGGATCCGAACTCGGCCATTCGTTCGGAATAGGTAAGCTAGGCTGTTCCAAGCCCCACCAAGGGATACATTCACCATGACTGTTTCCTCTCCTCATAGAGGCGTCGCTAGTCGTTCGCGGCATAGACCTCGATTAGTCGGCGTTCCCTCCGTCTTGGCCGTGAATTGGGATCGGTAACGATCAGGCGCCTACTATTTACTTGGCACGCACGGACATTCTTCCGGGTTGCTCCTGCATCACGCGCTATCCGAAAGTTGAGAAAACCAGGCTCGCGGTGGAGCTACAATGATCTTGCCGAGCGAAACGGAGCTGGCTCTGCTGGGAAGCAACCATGCCGAGGGATAGTTCGGCGGGCTCATCAAGACGATGAACGCAGCGCAGAGGCCTCGCTTCTGCGCTGTTCAAAAGAATCACATCGGATCGGTAGACCCGGATGCCTTGGAACCCCGCAGGAATATCCTAGCGGAGAGCGCCCGCTCTCCATTTCAGGCTGAACCAACACACACCCGGGCCGAGTTCCATCGTCTCGAAGGCTGGTCATTGAGGAGTTCTCGAAGCGATTTCCTGGACAGCCTGGCGTCATCTTCCTAAGCGCGAGTGGAAAATAAAGTCTGCAGCGGGACGCGCAAGGAAGCGTTCTTAAACATAACTCGCTCCGCTGGTTTTCCGACCGCGCCGTGGCGTTCGTCACCGCCTACCTGGATCGCGGGGTGTCGGCATTCAAGAAGGCCGTACCTGAGCTCGCTTGGAATCCGCAATCAAACCTCCCGTTTATCAGAGCTGCTCTAGCGGGCGTTTGCGGGTCCTGGCCCTGGATTGTTTCTTAGATCCAGACTTTTTCTACGGGTGTGCCGTGTTTACACATTTCACAGGAAGCGGCGTCCTTGTAGTACATCCCGTCCAGCTTCGCCAGATAAAAAAACGGCAGGGGACTGAAGTCGATCGTTCTAGGCGTCGGTTGATAGATGATTACTGCGAGTCCAACTACCTGGGCGCCGGAAGATTCCACCAAGCGCTTTAGCTCCGACAGATTCTTGCCCGAACGGAGAATATCGTCCACCAGCAAGACCTTTTCTCCGGGCAACTGCTCCAGGTATTGTCGGAACCGCATCGAGCCATTCTCTTCCTTGCGGTCCGCCCAGTAGACTTGATGGGCGCGCAAGGCTTCGCATACTCCGTACGCGACGGGCAGCCCTCCTGTGTCAGGAGAGACGATGGAGAGTTCCGGAATCATAGCGCGAATTTCCGCATTGGCGCGCAGCAGGCGGCTTAAGCCGACGCTCAGCACCTTGGCATGCTGGTAATAACGCATGGCGAGTTGCACCTGCATATACTCATTGGCGTGGAGGCCGCTGGGATACTCGAAATGACCCTCGCGGATCGCGCCGGTCTGCCGCAGCATGCCGACTACGTCTTCCTGACTTGGTACAAGTTGCATAATCAGTTGGCTCCTTTACCCGTCAGAACGCGGGGTATGGTCCGCAGCATGATCTTCCAGTCCAGGGCAAGCGACCAGTTATCAATGTATTGCATATCCATTTTCATCCAGGTGTCGAAGTCCAGCGTGTCACGGCCTGCGATGGCCCACAGACAGGTGAGCCCGGGCCGCATGCGCAAACGGCGGCGCTGCCAGCGCTGATAGTTTTCCACCTCCTCGGGAACAGCCGGTCGCGGACCCACCAGCGACATATCGCCCTTCAAGACGTTCCAAAGCTGGGGCCATTCATCCACCGAGAATTTGCGCAGAATGCGTCCGAGCCGGGTCAGCCGCGGGTCGTTGGGTATCTTAAACGCGGTGGTCTTGTTATTCAGATGCTGCAGTTGTGCTTTCAACTGTTCGGCGTCCTCGCACATGGAGCGGAATTTGTAGAACACGAATCTGCGGCCATTG
>JBBSHP010000338.1:0-5677 GCA_038232555.1 Bryobacterales bacterium | reverse complement strand
TCTACCAATCTCATCCTGCATCTTTCCGCGGTAGCGCATGCAGCGGGCCTGCCCAGACCCACCGCTCAGGATTGGGCTGACATCAACCGCAAGGTTCCACGGCTGGTGGACGCCCTGCCCAACGGCCCTCGTAACCATCCCACGGTTCAAGTGTTTCTGGCCGGTGCCGTTCCGGAGGTGATGCTGCATCTACGCCGTGCCGGGCTGCTGGAAACCCAGGCGCTCACCGTTTCCGGCGAATCGCTGGGCAGCGTGCTCGATTGGTGGGAAAGTTCAGAGCGCCGGCGGCTTCTGCGCCAAGTGCTGCACGATCGGGATGGGGTCGATCCGGGGAACGTGATTATGAGTCCCGCGGTTGCTCATGAGCGCGGCCTCACCTCCACGGTCTGCTTCCCGCACGGAAACATCGCGCCGCTTGGCTCCGTGATCAAGAGCACGTCTATCGATCCGAGCGTGGTGGATCCCGATGGCATCTACCGGAAACGAGGTCCCGCCCGGGTGTTCACCAGCGAACCCGCGGCCATCGCAGCGATCAAACAGGGCAAGATCAAGGCCGGCGATGTTTTGGTAGTGATGTGCCGCGGTCCCATGGGCGCGGGTATGGAGGAGACCTATCAGCTCACCTCCGCGCTCAAGTATCTCGGCTTCGGCAAGCACGTCGCCGTCATCACCGACGCGCGTTTCAGCGGCGTCTCCACTGGCGCCTGCATCGGCCACGTCTCACCCGAAGCTTTGGCCGGCGGTCCAATTGGGAAACTGCTGGATGGGGATTTCATCGAAATTATCGTCGATCGCAATCGCCTGGAAGGCACGGTCAATTTGATCACCGCCGACGGTGGGCCGGAAGCAGGGGACCGCATTCTGGCCCAGCGCATGCCACGTCCCGATCTAACCGCCGATCCAGCGCTGCCAGACGACACCCGTCTCTGGGCGGCTCTGCAGGAGGTGAGTGGCGGACCATGGGGCGGCAGCGTGTACGACACCGATTCGATTCTGCGCGTCCTTGAAGCCGGACGAATTGCGCTGGGCCAACAGGTCTCGTGACCTGCGGGGTGGACAGTGTGGCCTGCGTGGCGTCACGCTTCCCGCTGAATAGTCAGATACATGGGACCTGCCCCTAGCAGCCCGACCATCCACCAGGTCAGTTTGCCGGTGCGGTTAATCACGCTGAATTTGGCGTGCTCCTCAGCGTCGAGCTGGAACTCCACTGTTTTCCAAACCCACGTATTATCGCCGCTAATCTGTTCCATCCTCGTCCGTGAACTCCACTCTGTATTCTTCGATCACTGGATTGGCCAAGACGTCCCGCGCGATTTCGTCCATCTCTGCCCCAGCCTTCTTCCGGTCCGTTCCCGTTGCAAACACGATCTCAAAAAACTTACCCTGCGTAACCGCTTGAATAGACGTGTGGCCCAGGCCTGCCAACGCCGATCGGATGGTCTGTCCCTGCGGATCGAGCACCGTTCTTTTGGGCAAAACAAAAACGCGAGCCATCATAAGTTGAAGGTCTTCTGTTCTCTATGAGAACACGGCCCGCCAATTTCTGAAAATGCGATGCACTGAGAGTATCACGCGCCAGTTTACACGTATAGTCCGTGGGACTAGTAAGGCAAACACCGAGTTTTAAGTTTTTGGCTTTCGCCATATGGCTGATCTGGACGGCGACGACGCCGCTCGATGCCGCGGTAATCGTGCAATTGCGCGTTGTTGAGGGAGAAGGTGCCGTGTCCGGAACTGGCACCCGAGCCACTCGCGGAATCACGGTGCAGGCCACCGATGAGGCCGGCAAGCCGGTGGAGGGAGCTTCCGTTAGCTTTCGTCTTCCCGAGGAAGGCCCCAGCGGCGTCTTTGCAAGCGGATTGCGGACGGAAGTCGTCACCACCAAAGCCGACGGCCGAGCCACCATCTGGGGCATGCAGTGGAACAAAGTGCCCGGCCAGTTCGAAGTACGCATCACTGCTGTGAAAGACCAGGCCCGTGCCGGAATTGTGAGCGCGCAGTATCTCAGCGACACCGCATCGGCCAAATCGGGCAGTAGCGCTGGCGGTTTTGAGGTTTCGCACCATTCGCGGAATAAGTGGCTGCTCATCTCCGCCGCCGTTGCAGGGGCTGGAGCCGGTACGGTTTTCGCGAAGTCGTCGCAAACTGCCAAAGCCACCGTCGCTCCCAGTATTCCCACCCAAATCGGCAGTCCCAGCATCCTCATAGGCGGCCCGAAGTGAGACAAGTCGTTCCAATCGTCTGCTTGATGGCAACCATAGCGCGGGCTCAACCTCCGGCCCAACCAGGCATCAGGCCTCCTCAGTTAGGTTGGGTGCGGGATGCGGATAACGCACTGCGGCCCGTGACAGGACTGGCAGGAAACTTCATCCTCGGGGATTCGGTGCTCGACGGCGTGGTCTCCAGTGCCTTCTCCGGCTCCTTCGGGATCGTCAAGACCGGCGCGGCTCTGGCGGTGATTGACCGTGTTGGGCAGATTCTGTTCCAAACGGAGACCGAACCCGGGCCGGCCCTGTTCGCTTTCTCGGATCAGGGCCTTCCGGCTTTTGTGTACCTCACGCAATCCCAAACGCTCTTGCAGTGGAAAACGGATCGGTTGGAGCCGGCGCCTTGGGACGTCGATCTGATGGGAGGCGACGTGCAGGCGATCGCTTCGCCTGGCCCGGATCGAGCGGCTGCCATTGTGAAGCGGGATGGTGGCCTCTGGTTGATTGACCTATCGCTGCGCACCCAAACGCTTCTGCCCGGAGTTGAAGGCCCCGTGCTGCTGCGCAACAACGGAGCGGTCCTGTATTCGGCTCCGCAGGGGCTGGTCTTGAGACAAGCCGGCCAAACCGAGCAAACCCTGCTAGGCTCCGTCGCAGCGGCCGCCTTTACCCTCATGGGAAAAGAGTGGGTGCATGTTACTGAGCGCGGATCCTCGCGCCACTTCGCCGTCCGGCTGGAATCCGGGCGCGAACAAATCTATCAACTTCCGGAGGCGCAGCCGTGATCGCCCGCTTGCTCCTGCTATCGGCGCTGCTATATGCGCCGGCCTTCTGCCAGCTTCAGCTTCTGCAGTTCGATGGCGTCACGGAAACTCCGGTCAGCCAGCTTTACCAACTCCCGAATGCAGCACCCGGAGACAACATTGAGACGCGTTTCCACGTCCGGAATTTCGGAGCCGGGTCCGTCAACATCACCAGCCTGAGCGTGACCGGCGCCGGGTTTCGGCTCTCCTCGCAGCCTTCGCTGCCATATATCCTGGCGCCGGGGGCATTCCTCGAATTCAAAGTAGCCTTTACCCCCAGCGCCACCGGGAGCTATAGCGCCAACCTTCTGGTGAATACAATCTCCGTCACCCTCAGGGGAACTGTGGTCGCAACTGCTGTCTTATCGAATGGATCCACCCCCCTCATCGCAGGCGCGACCATCAACTTCGGCAGTACCGAACCGGGTACCCTTCTCACCCAAACCTTCAGCCTCTCGAATCCGTCTTCCGCCGCCATTACCGTGGCGTCCGTGGTTGTGGGCGGAACCGATTTTAAAGGGCCTTCCGGTATCACCACTCCGGTCCTTCTCGCTCCAGGGCAGTCGCTCCCGTTCACCATCGCCTTTCAGCCATCCACCGCGCAAGCCAGCACGGGAACGTTGAAGATCGATCAACGCTCCTTCGCTCTGACTGGGGCGGGCGTGAATCCGCCTCTGCCCAAGGCCACTATCCTGCTAACCCAGAGCGGCATCAGCTCCCGCCAAGCCACCGTTTCGATTCAACTCGCCTCTGCCTCGCGCCTGGCCGGAACCGGTACGCTCACCATGGACTTCAAGCCCAACCTCCCCGGGGTGACCGACGACCCTGCCATTCAGTTCCTCTCTGGCCCCAAGCGCGCCGCCACCGTCAGCATCGCCACCGGCGACTCTCTCGCGAAGTTCGGCAATCAGACCGACCTGGCTTTTCAAACCGGTACCACTACCGGTACTATCACCTTCACGCTCAAGCTGCCCAATGACACGCAGCAGATCACATTCGCAATCGCACCGGCTCTTGTAGGATTCGATTCAGCCACCGGCACTCGCCGCGTGAACGATTTGGATGTCAGCCTGATCGGGTTCGACAATACCCATTCGGCGTCCCAGCTCGCCTTCACCTTCTACGACCGCAGCGGTAAGATCCTACTGCCGGGAGTTTTGCGTGTCGATGTTACGCCTGACTTCCGCCGCTATTTCGATGCCAGCACTACGGGTGGAGCATTCCTCCTCCGTGCGACCTTCCCGGTAACCGGGGACGCGACGCAGGTGGGTGGTGTCGATGCCGAAATCACTAACTCCGCCGGCGTGGCCAAAACCCAACGCATCACCTTCTAATCCGGCCATCTTTCGCACCATCCTCAGGAAGTGCCATGCTGAGGACATGCCGGATCGCGTACCCGTAGCCCTGACCATAGCGGGTTCGGACCCGAGCGGCGGCGCCGGCATTCAGGCCGACCTCAAAACATTCCATCAGTTAGGCGTTTTTGGCCAGGCCGCGATCACACTGATCACGGTGCAGAATACCCTGGGCGTCCAGAGAGTGGAATGCCTGGACGCTGGCCTCGTTGCGGCACAGATCCGGGCCGTATGGGAAGACGTTCCCGCACACGCCGCCAAGACGGGCGCCCTCGGAAACCAAGCTATCGTCCACGCGGTGGCCGGGTTAGTCGAGGAGTTCCATATTCGGCTGGTGGTGGATCCCGTGCTGCTCAGCAAGCACCACATCCCGTTAACGGACCGCCAGGCCTGCACTGCTCTGAGCGGTCGGCTCATTCCGCTTAGTTATCTGCTCACGCCGAACCTCGATGAGGCTGCCGCCCTTACCGGACTGGAAGTGAAGACTCCCCACGACATGCGAGCGGCGGCAACCAAACTCTCTGAAATGGGAGCGAAATCCGTGCTGGTGAAAGGTGGGCACCTGGCCGGCGACGCCGTGGATATCCTGCTTCACCGAGACAGTTGGTACGAATACTCTGCTCCGCGGATCCAAACCAGCCATACGCACGGGACAGGGTGCACTTACTCAGCGGCTATCACAGCGTACCTCGCGAAAGGGTGGGGCCTCCCGGAGGCCGTCCAGGCCGCTAAGACCTACATCCAGGAAGCCATTCGTACTAACCCCGGACTAGGCCACGGTACCGGCCCAGTCAATCACCACGCCGCTCACGACTGACGCGTGCTGCCCACTCCGCCAAACAGGATCTGGCGAACTGAAACCGAGGTCCTAAAAAGTTCAACATACATTTCTACTCCGGGACGATACAGATAGAGTCGGTGGTTGGGGCGCACGAGTTCGGCCGGCCGGACGACAGCAAAATTAGGCGAAATGACCAAATCGGGCAAAGCGAATGTATTGATCCTTGCACTCCTCATCCTGGGGTCGGCGGTTCTGATTACCGCGGGGTTACACTGGCGATGCGCCGATCCCACGCGGTTTGCCTGCTACTTTATTCTGGCCACTCTCTCGTCTGGCTTGAAGGTGAGGCTGCCCTCCATCACCGGAACGATGTCCGTAGCATTCAACCTTAAAACGGCAGTAGACCTCGAAGCTTGAACACAGAAGTGGTTACCATTGTTCAACATGAGCGAAATAGAAGCGGTTGTGCGGACTCACCCGGAGGGTGAAGGACAACCAGCGGCGAATCCCCAGCCAGAACCCCTGACCAGC
>JBBSHP010000337.1:0-5679 GCA_038232555.1 Bryobacterales bacterium | reverse complement strand
GCTGATGTCGAACAGCTCATCGCGGAAAACGTAATCCGAGTGATGGTCCGGGCACGCGTCGACGAATTTGCGACGGTAATGATCGGTGCCAACAGCGGGCAGGGCGCGGCCACCGTAATCGAGAACCTGCTGATCGGTTTTTTCCGCGGCCTGCAGGACGCCGATCAGCGCCAACGGTTCCGGGGCATCACTCTATGCGAGACCGACCCAGGCCGGTACGGCGAGATGAAAAACGCCATCTTCCGCCTCGCCAGCACGTCGCTGTTTGAGGATATTGAAGTGACGTTGAATGAGATCGACCTGCCCGTCCCGGAAGCCTCCCCGACACGCGTGCTGAGCAAAGGCCCTGAGCCCGTGTATCTGATCCTCCGGCAGGAAGATCAAGCAGGAGATCTGCTGCATCTCAGCGCTTCCGTACTGGGAGGCGGCTTGAAAGCGGCGGTGGTGACCGCGCGCCGTGAAAGAAGCGTCAAAGATCTCAATCAGCTTCTGAAGGACCTGGACGCAAAGGTCAGCCTGAGTAAGCCCGACATCCCGGCGCTGGGCAGGAGTTTCGCCCAGTTTGTCCTGCCTGAAGAGATCTGCTCGGTACTGGATTCGATGAGGGACCGGCATCTGGTGGTGGTGCACGATGCCGCCATGTCGCGCATTCCCTGGGAAACATTGACCATCAATGAGTGGAGTTTCAGCGCTGAAAATGGATTGAGCCGCCGATATCTCGCAGACAATCTGCCGATCGCAACGTGGCTCCAGCAGCGGCGGGCGGAGCCGTTGCTGAGACTCCTGCTGATCGTGAACCCGCTCGGCGACCTGGCCGGCGCGGACGTGGAAGGTGGAAGGATTCAAGAGCTTGCAAAATCTATTCCCGCCATCCAAGTCACGCCCTTACACGGCGCGGAGGCCACCCGGTCCGCCCTGGTGGCCCAACTCCGCTCGGGAGCTTTTGACGTGGTCCATTTTGCAGGACATGCGTTCTTCGACCCAAATGCACCGGAGCGTTCGGGCTTAGTGTGCGCCAACCAGGAAGTGCTGAGCGGAGGGGACCTGAGAGGGATCAGCAATCTCCCGTCGTTGATTTTCTGCAACGCCTGCGAGAGCGGGAAAATTCGCGATGGAAGGGGGGCACCGTCCATCACGCCCAGCAGGCGAATTGAAGAGTCGTTCAGTGTGGCTGACACTCTGATGCGCGGAGGCATTGCCAATTACCTGGGTACGTATTGGCCCGTAGGAGACAAGGCGGCAGAGACATTCTCGGAAACTTTCTATGGTGCCGTCCTTTCGGGGGAGGCCATCGGAGCCGCACTACTGAAGGGACGCCAGGAAGTCCGAAAACTTGGGTCAGCTGACTGGGCGGACTACATCCTGTACGGTAGCTACGACTTCATTCTGAAGCAGGCTCGTCCGTCAGACGAGCGGACGTAGAGATTAGGTTGGTCGAAGGCATCTGGAAGTCCGCGGCGTGATCAGCCGCCCAGTCAGCGAATGTGCGCGGCGGCATTCCTGTGAGCTCCGCGACTGTGGATGTAACCAGCGCAGGTATGCCAGTTGCGGCGGCCCATGCCTCCAGAAGCATAGTCGCTACAGCGCTGGGCATAGCGGGCCACTCACGGCGCCATTGCTCGGGTGTCGTCTCTTCAAAGCGCAGCGAACGCCCGAGCACGTCTCCCAGCGTCGACACCTGATCGAGTTGACAAAGCGATTCAGGGCCGGTCAGCACATACTCGCATCCGGCACAACTGTTATCCCGCAGCGCGCGAACCGCAACGGCGGCGATGTCACGCTCGTCGATGGGTGCCGTAAAAGCGTGGGGATAAGGCCAGCGCACGACGTCGCCGGCGCGGATCTGTGCGGCCCACCAAGATAGGGCATTCGCGGCGAACATGCCGGGCCGCAAGAACGTCCAAGCCAGCCCCGATGCCTGAATCAGCCGCCGATGTGAGCGTGCAGCAACGAAATTGGGTTGGGCTGACTGGCTTGAAAGAAGGGGTGCGGATTCTGGTACGGAGAGGAAAGAAACACAATGGTTCGGGCGTGTTTCGCGATCCGCTCCAGAGCCGCAGGGACCATTGCAGCCGGAGCCGTCCAAACCAGAAAGACCGAATCGACACCGTCCACGCATTCATCAAGAGTGGCGGGCAGCGTGAGATCTCCGCCCACCACCTCTACCTGAGGCGGTAAGCGGGCGGCATTGGGCGTGCGACAGAGGGCGCGGATGCGCATATCCGTGGCCAGCAATTGAGAGACGACCTGACGTCCAATGCGACCCGTGGCTCCGGTGATGAGCGTGCGATTCTGCAAGATCCTATTGATGACTACGTGCGTCGAAGAAGCGGCTGTGACACATACTTTTCCGGTACAGACGTGACCACGTCCTCCAACTGCGCCCCCGGCCGGCGCCGTCCGATGGCCCGAACGTAACCGAGATAGCTGCCCCGATCGGCTTCCACTGCCCGGATCTCAACCAGATTCTCCGGCGCAACTACCCTATGCCACTGGAGCCAGAGCTGCCAACCGTCGGGCATGGAGTCTGCTAACGTTACATCCAGGATTTCAGTTCGCTCCCAGTGCCGGCGCCACCAATCGGCGGAATGCAAGCAGGACATGCCTGGCTCCCACCACGCCTTTAGAGCATCTGGAACATTACCTTCCATCTCGCGCATCAGGCCTGCGCCGGCAATTCCAATCGCACCGCCGGCCTTGACGAACCGGGCCAGGTAGTTCAAGTAATGTTCATCGGTGCCGTAATAGGGGAAAGAGTCGATCGATAGGATGGCATCGAAGAAATCGTTGGCGAAGGGCAGTGACCTGGCTTCGGCGGATATTGGGTATACGCTGTCCTCGACGCCCGCATCCCGAATTCTCTGCAGGTTTTCAGTGGCACTGAACCACAAGTCGGCGGCCCAGACCTGGACGCCAAACTCGCGTGCCAGGAATATGGAAGACATCGCTCGCCCGCAGCCTAAGTCCAGCACTCGCATTCCGGGGCGTAGGTCCATAACGCTGGACAGCCACTCGGTCAGCCACAAAGCATTGGCGCCGCCACGTGCGCTCGCGATGAGCCATTCAGGATGGTACTCATTCGAACGGGGGAACCGATCGTTTATCAGGCGCGTGTCCATATCAGAGCGTCTAATATATCAGAGTGTCCAGCGCGAGCTTCAGGGCGCAGCCGCCGCCCCTCCCCCACTCTCAAAGAAGCGAGTCAGGAAAAACACTGTCAAGATCAGCACCACAACCACCCCCGCCCACTGCAAAGCAAGCTTCCGATGCTTCCACAGCCTCGACTGGAATGCGGACTTCTTCTTGGCCAGCGCGACATCCCCGGCGTCGACGAACTGTTGCCTCCATCTGGCAAGCCGTTCCGTGGAGGTGCCGAGCTCGCGGGCGAGGGCCGAGATATCCTCTCCGGTGAGTAAGCGCAAAACTGCTTTGGTCTTCTCCTTGGAGGGAAAGCGGCGGCTTTTCGATTCGGTGCTTGCTGAGTCCAGTAGTCCAGTGTAGCGCCATACTAGGCGTTCTGGTACGCAGGTTCTTAGACTTTACCGGAACACAATTGTCGCGGGTTTGGGAGTTCGAATCGCGATTCTTAACCGCCGTACCGGCACCCCATCCAATAGCTCGGCGGCGAATAAATCGCGCGCTTGATTGTAGGAAATGCGGGCATTCTCCATTGCGACAACTGCACTAGCCAACTGGGCGGAATTCCCGCATCGGTCAGCGCGCAGACGTTGCACCAATGCCGCAGCTTCTGAAAATTTCTGAAAGGAACGCCGGTATTCTGTCAAGCGCGCCGATATCGCAGGGGCTTGATCTTTCGCAATCACCATACCTATATGACGACCGATGCGCGCGGAAGGTTCGGCTCAACGTTCTATGGGCAGAATCTGGTGGTGAGCGGGCAATACCAGCGTCCAACAACACGGGTGTCCGCTCCCTAAAACACGGCGCGGTCTATTTTTGCCAGACCTGCTGGAGCTTCTCAGCGAAAAGCGACATCGACTTTTCGGGCTCCGGAGCGGGCGAAGCTTTGACAGCGTGAACCGCCGCTGGTTTCCCATCCTTTTCCTGTGCGGCTGGCTGAAGGGGGGCCGCATCGGACTGGTCCGGGCTCACAGCCGCTACCGGGGGAGCCGAATCGTGGTCCGCCAGATACTTCAACTTCTTCAGAACCGCCCGCTCCAGTGGTGCGTTGTAAGCGGTCCAGCATCCGTCCACCCCGCGATCTTTTGCTATGGTGGCCCGCATGCATTCCATCTTTGAATCCAGATTGTCCAGATGGTGCAGCAGCAGCGCCTCGGGGAAGAGCGGCACCTTCGGCGACCCGTACTCGAGCTCGCCATGATGGCTGACAATCAGGTGCTCCAGCATCGTGCGCAACCGCGGAGGAAAATCGGGGAAGCGCCCCAGCCGCTCACCCACCATCCGGAGCCCGATCACGATATGTCCGAGCATCTGCCCCTCAGCGCTGTAACCGAAGCTGCGATCGTAGGTCAGCTCCGCAATCTTCCCGATGTCATGCAGGACGGCGCCAGTCAGTAACAGATCCAGATCGATGTTTTTGTAGTGCGGCGCGGTCAGCTTGCATAACTGGCACATCGACAAGACATGCTCCAGCAGCCCGCCCAGAAACGCATGATGGACGGTCTTGGCGGCAGGCGCCACCCGATACAGGCGCGCCACCGATGGATCGTCCATAAAACAATCCAGCAGCAGCCGCAGGTCGTGATTGCCTATACCAGCTATGATCCCGCGCAGTTCCGCAAACATCTCATCGGCATTGCGTTCCGAGGAAGGAAAATAGTCGGCAAAGTCCACGTCACAATCCAGCACCTTAACCATCTTGTGAATGGTCAGTTGCGGCCGATTCTGATAAACCTGCAGCAGGCCCTTTACCTTGATGAAGTCGTCGCGGCTGAAGCTTTCCAGCACCTCCACGACGTTGTCCCACATCTTGGCTTCCAGTTCACCAGTCCGGTCGCCTAATATCAGCGACAAGTAGGGGTCTCCGCTCTTCTTTTGGCGGATGTCCTTCAGGTGGACCAAGAACGTCGACGTGATAACCTGATTGGGCTGCAGGTCTTTAACGTAAGGCGATTTCATCTGCTATTTGGACGAAGAACTCTTATCTTTTACCTTGGTGCCCGGGATGGGCACGGCCCACAGCAGCTTCTTATGATGCATCTTGTTGGCCACCTCGGCTTTGGTTACCGTCTCGGGCTTCAGTGTGGCTGGGTCCACCCAAGCCGTATTCTTACCAGGCGCGGCGCCCGTGTCCACATAGCCGGGCTTGATTTCGAGGAAAGCGGTCGCGCGAAGCTTGGTCAGGTATTCGCGCAACGCTGGCTGCATGCGCGGAGTGAAGAGCTTGTCCATGATTTCGTTCTCCACTTCGGACAGTTCCGCCTGGCCCTCTTTCTGGTGCTCCTCGATCTTCAGGATCATGAAACCGTTGTCCACTCGCAGGGGAGGCGTAACGAAACCCTTGGGTTGATTCCAGACCTGCGCTTCAATGATGGGATTCAGCTCGCCTTTCTTAAACGCTCCCAGTTCGCCGAAGTTCTTGGAGGTAACGGCGTCTGAGTTATCGCGCGCAAGCTCCGGGAATTTCTCGCCTTTCTTTGCGCGATCGTACAGATCCTTGGCCTTCTTCTCAGCCGCGGCGATTCCACCCGCATCCTT
>JBBSHP010000336.1:0-5694 GCA_038232555.1 Bryobacterales bacterium | reverse complement strand
TCTTTTACCCATGAAACATAACCCCCGCGGGGGGCCCCCCCCCCCGCGGCGGCGCGCCCCCCCCGGACACGTATCCTCTCTCGACAACACGCTTCAGCGCACTACGGATGGCACTCAACCAGTGGGAGCCCAGTGTCTGGTTTGCGGTCTCCTCGCCTGTGCGCGCGCCGGGCGCTGCTGCGTGGATACCGCCGTCGTTGCCGCAACGGGCACGCGCGCGTGCGCCGCACGCCGCCTCAGCACGGCTTGCTGACCCACAGTTAGGCCTATAAGCAGATACAGGTAAGTGAAATAGGACGCTGAGATGAAGAAGCCGCTAACGGAGTACCCCAGGAGCGACGCTGTCAGCATCTGGGCAAATGCCGTGTCCTCGGGAGTCACCCACGCTGGCCCGTCTGGCGGAGCGCGGACACTGGCAAGGACGCGTATGCCAAGCAAGATCATGAAGACAAAGGCGACGAGCCCTCCAACGCCGAGCTCCGCTCCGATGAGCACGAACGAATTGTGAGCGGTAGACCACTTGAGTCCGTGCCCGCTGTTGGCGTACTCCTTTGAAATCGCAGAGAGTTTTCCTTCAGCTATACCGAAGGCGAGGACGCCGACGCCAAGAACGGGACGTGAGACCATGTAGCCGACCCCACGCTTCCAGATCGCCTTGCGACCCACATCATCTGTCGCGTTGTAGTCTTTCTCTGGGTGTGTGATACTCCGGATCAAGCCCCAGTATGTGGACGACGCGAACGTCAACAGCATGATGGTGCCCAGCGCGACAGCGCCGATCCTCAGCCGGACGGGAATGGCGCGATACCGAAAGACTACATACAAGGCCACGGTGACAAGCCCCAGGAATCCGCCGCGGGACCCAGTCTTCACGAGCATCATCGCGAAGAGTGCCAGGCCGAACGCCGCGATAATCCGCTTCCACACCGCTATCCCAGGCTTCAGAAAATATATGGCAAACGGTATGGTGCAGACGAGTAGGAGGGCAAAGTCGTTGGGATCATAGTAAAGGCCGTTCCCGAGCCGGCCGTCTCTTCCCATTCCGATGTGCAGGTAAGTCCAGGCCGAGTACAAAATCGCACCGATCAGGTGCCAGAATGCCGCCCATTCAAGGTCGTACTGCTCCCTCATGCTCGTCGATATCACCAGCACCAACAAGACCGTGGGCACGAAGTCCTTTTCGAGGAATGTTAGACCCAGCCCTGGATACAAGCCAAAAGGGACCCCAAGTACCATAATTCCAAGAAGCACGAAGGGCATGTAGAAAAGCTGCGACTGTGCCCACTTGACCTTACGAACCGGGGACGAATCCGCGACAAATGCGACGATTAAAACGACCGTGAGCAGGGTCGGCAACTTCAGTTTCGCCAGAGGCGGCCAAAGGTCCTGGACACGCCAGACTGACAGCCAGACAAACAGCATGGCTGCATAGAGAATCAGGTCCGGAGAGCGCCTTCGGGATGCCGGGCGGGCGTCCGGGCGGGCATCCGCGTGTTGCGTTATCGCTGCTGTCATTGCAGAGACGCTGGAGGGTTTAGCCTAACGAATAAAGCGTGGGCTAAATACATTCGGAATCGCACCGCCAAAGGAATGATCGCACCATCGGCACCAAGATGCGATCTCGGTGGGTCGGATACTTTCAAGGCTTTAGGTAGCACCGTTTCTTCATTCCCGCGACACGCGTCGGTACTTTGTGGCATTACATTCTGTGAGAGTCAATGAACCGCGACCGCGAACATTCCGCGCTTGGGCGCTTCTTGTAATATCGGCGGCAATCAGGATTGCCAGCGCTGCGGCCGTTCCGTTTGAGCAAGACGAATTTTACACCATTGCGGAAGCGACGGATCTGTTGCACACCCGCATACCTCCCGAGATCGAAGCCAGACCTTTCTTTTTCTTTCTGGAACACCCGTTCGTCACTCTACTCCCGCACACGCCTCTGCTGCTTCGCGCGCTGGCCGTGTTGTTGGGCGCCGCGGGCGTTTGGGCCACGTGGGCGCCTGCGAGGCAGGTGCTTGGCAGAACAGCCCCTACGTTAGCAGCCCTACTCGTCGCGCTCTCTCGACGGCACCTGCCGCACTGAGCACATTGACTTCGGTACAGCCTCGGGGGGCTCACGTCCAACGCTTCAACTGAATGCTTTTCAATAGCTACGTCTTTCTATTTGCGTTTCTCCCCACTACGTACCTGGTGTTCTGGGCTCTTCCCAGTGCTCGCACACGGTACATCTGGCTCACGATTACGGGTTACGTCTTCTACGGCTACTGGAATCCAAAGTTTTGTATTCTGATGGGGGTTTCGACCGTCGTGAGCTTTGCAGCTGGTGTGGGCTTTCTCAACTGGCGGGACCCAAAGCGACGGAAGCTACTGCTGATCGTTCCGGTAACGGTTGACTTGAGCCTTCTGGCGTTCTTTAAGTACGCGAACTTCGGTATTCAGACGGCGGCAGGTGTTTTCAGGGTTTCTGGACATCCAGTCGTGCTGCCCCACTTGGACATTGTACTGCCGATCGGCATATCGTTTTACACATTTCACACGATTAGCTACATCGTCGATAGCTATCGCGGCGTGATTACGCCGACCCGCAACTTCTTCGAATTTTCCACATACGTATCTCTGTTCTCGCAGTTGATTGCG
Organism: Bryobacterales bacterium; assembly: GCA_038232555.1. Lineage (GTDB taxonomy): Bacteria > Acidobacteriota > Terriglobia > Bryobacterales > Bryobacteraceae > JBBSHP01. The sequence continues at coordinate 3,057 of JBBSHP010000336.1, read as the reverse complement.
GGTCCAATCGTCAGGTTCCGGCAGATCGAGCCGGACCTGGAGAGCCTCGGAGCCGCGGATCGCACGCGCTGGCTCGGGCGGGGTGCTCGCTTTTTTGCGATCGGAATGGTGGAGAAAGTGCTTGTTGCGGATTCGCTTGCTGCCTTTGTTGATCCGGCACTGGCTTCCTATCATACGCTTTCGACTCTGGGTGCGTGGATGGCTATACTCGGGTACAGCTTCCAACTGTACTTCGATTTCTCCGGTTATAGCACAATGGCCGTGGGGCTGGGCTACCTGTTTGGTATTCGCATCCCGCAGAACTTCGACTCGCCGTATAAATCGCTGGATCCGTCGGAGTTCTGGCGCCGCTGGCACATTTCTCTGTCCACCTGTCTTCGTGACTACCTGTACATACCACTTGGTGGGAACAGAAGGGGCGAACTAGAGACTTATCGCAACCTGATGCTCACCATGCTGATTGGTGGCTTATGGCACGGGGCGTCATGGACATTCGTCGCGTGGGGAGCGTACCATGGCCTGTTACTGGGACTGTACCGTAAATTCGGCACCGTGTGGAATGAGCTTCCAGCGCGGCTCCGCCAAGCCGGGATGTTTCTGCTGGTAGTCATTGGCTGGGTGTTCTTCAGGGCGACCAGTTTCGGAATGGCGCGCGATCTCCTTCGTGCGATGTTCATTCCGACCGACGGCTTCCTCGTTCCAGTGCCTATGCTATCAGGGCTTGCGCTGGTGATCGCTGGTACGTGGTCGGCGTTCGGCCCAAATGCCTTCGACGTGGACCCGCATCCGTCGTTCCAGCGACGCTTAATACTGACCGCAGGCTTCGCTGCGTGCCTGGCGATTATTGCAGGCGCGCGACCATCGCCCTTTCTCTACTTTCAGTTTTGACGCTTCCTACAGCCAGGGAGGCGCCCCGTGCCGAACCGCCTCGCTATCCCCGTCCGGCGACTTTGCTGCAATTCCTAGCTCTTGCGTGCGCGTTCGTGCTGGCGTTCGAAGTCACTTACCGTATTGAAGAGTACATCAGGTACGGAACGCCTTTCTTTTCAAGAGCAATAGACGAGGGCGGGCTGATAGTGCGCGACTCGCTCGGTATGCACGGGCGCGCGAACGTGAGTTATCAGAAGTGGTCGATGAATGGACTAGGCCTTCGCGGCCCATCGGCTACCCGCGTCAAACCACCCGGAACATTGAGGATTATCACACTGGGTGCGTCTGAAACGTTCGGCCTGTATGAACAAAAAGGGCACGAATATCCCCGCGCGTTGCAGGACACGCTTGCGAACGAGTTGTCGACCTCTCACACACGCGCGTGCTCTGTACACAACGTTGAGGTGCTGAACGCGGCTGCGCCTGGGATGAGCTTGCCTACAATGACGCAGGATGTGCGGCTGCGTCTCGGTTCGCTTCACCCGGACATTGTGGTAGTTTACCCGACCCCAGCACAATATCTCGAAGCCGGTGCCCCAGTCGCCGCAGCGCAGAGCCGGGTGGCGATCGAACTGCCGGCATCCAACGCCTATTATCCTCGGTCGGTCGATGCCGTGCGCGCAGAGCTAAGGCGGCTTCTGCCAAATGCTCTCGTAATCCCCCTTGCCCAACGGATTTTGAACGCCGAACGAGCCCGTCATCCTACAGGGTGGCTCTATGAGTCGATTCCGCAGGACAGGATCGGAGCGTTCGACGCCGACCTGCGTGAGCTCGTTGGCAGCATACGCTCGATCGGAGCGAAGCCTGTGGTGGTCACTCACGGGAACGCATTCATGCGCTCTGACCATCCCGACCCGGAAGAGCTAACCCTGGAGCTACGCTATCATAGACGTGCATCGCCGCAGACGCTTGTTGCGTTTGATTCAGCCGCGCGCGGGGTCGCGTTGCGCGTTGCGCGTGACTCAAGCGCTACTGTGGTCGATGCGGCTCAAGATCTTTCCACCGGAGCGGGCGGCCTATTTGCCGATTTCCTGCATTTTACAGACTATGGTGCCGCACGCATGGCGCGGATTATTGCCGACAGCCTGCTGCACCGGATCCCCTGCGCGCCAAGAGCGTGAGTCGCTTTACTGACTGGTACATCCCTGCCTTGTCCCTAGCGCTACTTCGACAGACGTTCGCCTCGCCTGAGACAATAGCACCGGTAGGGGAATGGACCGGCGGAAGAATTCCTACACGGTGGCGACTGCGCAGCGCGGGATCGCGGCACTGCTTCCGATACTTTCCTTACAAAGCACTCCGGAGCGCCCATGTACCGCGTCTGCAATTTGGTCGGGCACGGGGCGCTGGGTAGCGAGCGCCCCCGTGCCAGCTTTTACTCAGCTCTTCCGGTGCCGGTCATCGGAATCAGCGGGGTAGTGACAGGCTCAGCGACGACCGCCTGCCTTTTACGTGCAACCACTTTTGGCCCCGCGAATCCGGCGCGGGCCAGCAGAATAAGGACGATAATTGTGACCAGATCTTTGACCAGCGCTGTCGTTGTCGCGATAGTCACTACGGACTGGAATTGCGGCCGCACGGTCGCGCGGGCCTGGAAGTAGTCGAGGATGAATAGCACGCCGAGTGCAGCCAACCCCAGTGCCATCAGTCCGCAGATCCAGCCCAGGAACCGGCGGGTACGCCTGTGGTCAAGGAAGACGGCAAAGCTGAGCGCCAGCAGCAGTCCCAGCAGCGGGACGAGAGTTATATTGGTCAGAGAGCCGATGGCGCCAAAACGCCAGCGCTCGTCACCGAGCCGGAGGGGCCACATGGAGGTCCCGGCGTCGAAAAGCGGAATCACGACCAGCAGGAAGGCCAGCAGGTATCCAGCTCGCGTAAGTGACTTATTAGAATCCATGCAGGTCAGAGGGTTGGGGGCTGTGCGAACTTACAACGGCATTGCGGGTTGCACAATAAACAAATTTGAGGCTCAGGCCAGAATGGGGAAATCATGACCGTAGCCGCACCAAGTACATTTGCCGTCGCGAGTGGCCGAAGAGGATCTCCATTACTCTGGGCGACGGGCGCGTTGTTCCTGCTCTGTTTCGCGACTGTAATCGCCGAGCTGGTGCAGGCGTGGCTGAACAT
>JBBSHP010000335.1:0-5699 GCA_038232555.1 Bryobacterales bacterium | reverse complement strand
GAACGAACAAGTGGAGCAGCAGCCGAAACACTCACCGTCTCGCTGACATTTCCGATCTGGAGTGTGAAATCCAGTCTCGCACGCTGATCCACATCAAGCGGCGTTTCGGCGGACTGCTGGCGCGCAAAACCGGTCTGTTCCACGGTCGCGCGGTAGGTGCCTGATGGAAGGAAAGGCACGTTGTAGCTGCCGCTTTCATCCGTTGTAGCAGTCTGAGTGGTACCTTTATTAATATCAACGACGGTCACCTTAGCATTCGCGACACCCGAGCCGGAGCTGTCGCGTACCGTTCCAAGGATTGTACCGCTGGTCTGGGCATTTCCGATCAGAGCGGAGCCAAATAATAAAAAAGTAAGAGCTAAATAGCGTTGAAACATTCAGGGTTTCCTTTGAAGCAAGAGATCTTGCTACGAGTATAGCAAGCTGTCAGGTCAAGCGTGCCTCCTGTTGGATGGCGACGAGTGGATTGCCGGAGGCCAGAACAGCTTCGGCGTCCGCCGCTGTGAATGTTCGGTCTTAGCCGAATAAGCGGGCGTGAGTTGCGGAAGCTCGACGGGATTTTGGGAAGGCTGAGCCTGCTCCAGCAGCCAACGTTTCAGACGCCGCTGGCCGGCCAATTTACCGCCAGTCAGATCGAAGAACTCTTCGCGCCGGAATAACTCGGGGAACTTGCACTCTTCGAGCAGCAGGAACGCCATCGTGGTCCCAAAAGTACTCGGCTGCTGGAGGAACACCGGCTCCCACCGTTCGCGTTTCCATGTCTTCGGCACGGAATCGCGCGACAGCAGGACGAGCGTCACATCGGAGAGACCGCGCTCAACGGCATCGATAAGATCGTCGCTCTCCTGGTGAGAGACTGCGAGGGCACAGTTCACTTCGAGAAAGACGCCCAGCTCGGATGCGAACTGGGCGTCTGATGGAGCGTAGCAGAGTACGGCTGACCGCAAAGCCTTCCGGTCCAAAAAGTCCAGCCTTCAACAGCGATGGCTAGAACTCGATCTTGGCCGCCAGTTGCATCTGCCGGGGGCTGTTGTTTTGGCCGAACACGCGCCCGAAATCGTTGCTGGAGATGTCGGTGTTCGGACCTTGCCACTGCACCCGGTTGAACAGATTGAAGGCCTCGCCGCGCAATTCGACTGAAAAATATTCGGCAAAACGAAAGGTGCGCGCCAGCGAAACGCTCTCGTTTAATCCCCAAGGATACCGCTCCTTCGGGTTACGCACGGTGGAAGCCCCGAATCTGTCTTTCACCACCATGCCTTTGAAGCCACTGGCGGGAGCATTCGCCGCAAGAACAGGCGTAGCGTTGAACAACGCGGAATCGAACCAACGATCCTTGAACGGATCGAATTTTCCGGTTTTGGTCTGGGCCCGCCAGCCAGTGTAATCAAGGATCGTAACCCGGTTACTGGAATTCGCAAACACCGGGAGGCCATAGCCAGGCGAAATCGTCACCGGAGTACCCGAGGCGTACGTGCTGATTCCCGCAATCCGCCAACCGCCGATGACGTGGCCAAGAACACCCTGGCTCAGAAATTGCTTGCCTTTGCCGAATGGCAGCTCGTAGCTGTAGCTGAATTTAAAATTGTGGGTCTGGTCGTTGCCGGAAAGAGATTTTTCCAGCCGCCGGTTATATTGATCCATGGCGCCGTTGGAGCTCGCGTTCTGTCTCTCCGCGTCGGTGAAGAACTTGGAGAAGACATAGGAATTGAGGAATGTCAGACCGCTCGAATAGCGTTTCTCCCACTTCAGAACCAGCGCATGATAAGTGGAGTTTCCACTGCGGTCGCCACCGTCGCCCCCGGTGTTGATATTTAAATACTGAGGGTAGGGCCGCAAGGCCTGGCCAACGCTCCCTTTGAAAGTGGCGAACGGAATCGGCACTCCCGCTGACCGGGCTTCCGGCGAGTTGATGTCTTTGTTCATCAAATTGTAAGCGTTGTCGAAGCCCAGTCTGTTTACATAGCCATAAAATACCTGGGGGTCCATCTGGTTCAGGTTGACCAGATTCGTCGCGAGATGGTGGCCTGAGGAGCCGCTGTATCCGGCCTCGATCACCATGTTGCCCCGAAGTTGCCGCTGGATGTTAAGGCTAAAGTTGTAATACTCCGGTAGCCTTCCGGCATCATAGGATTGCCAAAAATTGGCGTTCGTGCCGTTCAGAAAGGTAGGAACCAGGAAGGGCGGACGCGGCCAGTCCGGAAATCCGTTGTCGATGTTGAAGGCGGGGGTCACGTTGCCGTTCGTTGAGCTATACGTGGTCGATCCGATGAAACCCTGGAAGTGCGAGCTTCCACCGGTATTCTTGACTCCGCCAAAAGACCGCGCGGCGCCGACACGGATGACCGTTTTGTCGTTCAACGAATAGGCCAAGCCAAAACGTGGGCCAAAACCATATGGCCACGCGTTATACAGACTGCGACGACCGGTACGGCCCGGACCGTCGCCGGCGTACTCCAGAGCGCCCAAACGGCCGCCCGTCCCCGGGTTCGGAAGCGTCGGATTGAAGTTCGAATATCCGTCTGGAAAGTGGCCTTCCACCGTGGGAGGCGTATATTCCCAGCGCAAGCCCAGATTCCACCTGAGCTTTTTGGTGACGCGCCACTCGTCCTGGAAGTAAGTCGCATAGGATTTCCACTTGTCCGAAACCAGGCGTTTGGTTTCGATGCTGCCCGAGGAAACCTCGCCCAGCAGGAAACTGGCAAACGCGTTGCCTGAAGTCTGGCCTTGATCGCCGGGAATTCCCGTGCCTTGGCGGCTGAAGGTAAAACTGCCGCTGGCCGTATGCTCGCCATAGCCGTTATAGTGATCGTCCTGGAAAGTGAAACCGGCCTTGAGAGTATGAGCGCCGCGACTCATCGAGATGTCGTCCGAGAGAGCAAAGGTCTTGTTATACGAACCACCGAACTCGGAGCGTCCCCAGGGGCTGTAATCGTCAAATCGGAATCCAGGGAATAAAAGGTCGGCATTCGGCACGTTTTTGATACCAACTTTGGTTCCCCAGCCCTTGTCCCTCTGAGCGTCGTCCGAGCCCCGGAACTGTCCCCAGTCGTTGAAGCCGGTGCTCAAGTGATTCAAGATTGTCGGGGAGATCGACCAGTCGTATGTCCCTCGATACACTTTGGTGAATGTGTTGCCGAATTGGAAGTCCTGGTTGAGAGGTTCGGGAAGCCCCGGAGGCGCTGCGCCGGAGATAAGCTGATCCGTTTGGTTTTTCTGAAAAAGGAAGCCGATCCGGCTGTTCTGTGTGATCGCGTGATCTACTTTCTGGCTGAACTTGTCCCACGGGAAGGTCGTGGCGCCGGTGGTAGTCAGATAGTTGTTGCGCGGGTTCGGACTGAGGCCCCCCGGATCCGCCGCGTTCGGCCTCATGGTGGCTAGCGGTAAAACATTCTTGGCCACCGTGCTGAACTGCGACATCGGAATTCTATTCCCCGCAAACTGATCTCGAGTGAATCCGCCCTTGCCGTCAGAGCGCGTCGTCGCGGGATCGTAGATCGGGATGACCTTGCCGGTCTTATCCCTCCAGTTCGAGAAGTCGCCCTGGTACATTTCCGGCAGTGGAACTGTGTAGAACCGGGAGGGGGCGCCGCGCCGGTCGCGATAGGCTTCCCAGGACGTGAAGAAGAATGTCTTGTTCTTACCGTGGTAAATCTTTGGAATCCAGACCGGACGCCCAAACGTCGCGCCGAAATCGTTTTGCTTGAGAATTGCCCGCAGCAAACGCAAAGCATTGTTGAAGTAGGTATTCGCGTCCAAAACGTTGTTGCGTAGAAATTCATATGCGTTGCCATGGAACCGGTTCGTGCCCGATTTCGAAACAAAGCTGAACAAACCGCCGCCGGCGTGTCCGAACTCGGCCTTGAAACCGTTGGTGTCCACCGAGAATTCCTGAATGGCGTCAACGGAGGGCGAGTTGATGGTAGTCCACAATCTTTGTTCGAAGGGCGCAGCCGGCGTCGCCGAAATTCCGTCGACCGTCAGATCCCAACCGCCTTCCTGTCCACCACCCACTTGGATGTTATAGTTATTCTTGGTCTCGGGCGCCACCAGGACCAGATCCAATGGCGAGCGGCTGACCGGCGACCACCAGTGGCAAGTCCTGCACGAACTTAGGCGTCACGGCCGTCGAGACTTTAGACGAATCGGTCTGAAGGAGCGGCGCGTCCGCCGATACCGCGACTGACTCCGACACTTGGCCGACGGTCAAGGCGGCGTCGATGCGTGCCGTGATACCGGGCGTAAGCGTGATTTTGTTGCGAACCAAACCCTTAAAGCCGGGTGCTTCGAACTCCACGCGATAATCGCCGACGGACAGCTGCGCAATCGTGAAATCGCCCTGGGTGGACGAAACGGTATTTCGTTCCGTATTGGTAGCCAGGTGGATCGCTTTCACTTTCGCTCCGGGAACTACGGCACCCGACTGATCAGTGACGGTTCCCGTGATATTTGCGCGATCCGTTTGACACCACGCGACCGTAGCCAGGGCGCACACAGCTAGCAGGCGAGAGAACAGGAAGACCCCTGTTCCATTCGATTTGACGTGCGCTATGGAAGCGATCGCTGGACGTTCAGCGGGATCGTTTTTTCTAGGCCACGACATGGGCTTTTTGCATGGGGAAGACATACGAGGTTCCTCTCACTACGTAGTTTGTCGCGAGAAAGCGATTAGGGAGAGTGTAACACGACCCTGAACACACAGTTACAAATGGTGAATGTGCGATCCCGTGATACCTCGGATCGGTCAATTTCTTCATTCGGGCCATCCATGGTTCGATAAAACTGGACCAGGCATTCAGCAGTAATCCTGCATCGTTCGGATCACAGCCAAAGCATCTTGTGGCTTTGCAGTTCCACAAGAAGGGATTCTATATCGGCCTGCCGCACGAGCCCGAAGAGGCCGACTACCCGCACGTGAGGATCTGCGGAACGGCTTAATCGGTGATACTGCGAAATCACGCTCGGGGTGGCCGGTAGTGACAACAGGCCTAAAGCAGTATTGTAAAAGTGCATTCATACGCTGAGGAGTTCGTAGGAGCAGATACGGATGGAATGCTGCCTTTTGTTAGGGTGTAACAGGCAAGTGCGAGCGGCAAGCGGGAACAAGGATTTGCCGGGCAGTAGCTGCCAAGACCCGATGCCGGTGGAGGGTAAGCACCACACGCCGTAGTCCCCGGAAAGCTGCTGCGGAGTAGCCGCCGGACGGGCTTTATCCCATTCAACGCTTACCAAGCTATTAACTACGATGCCGCCCTTTGAGGTGCCGTCCACGCGGATTGTAAACGAGGCGTGGGAACCGATTTGTTGTCCCGAGCTTACCTCACCGACGACTATGGCGTCCGCACCATCAATTACCAGGGCTACCGCCACCAAGGCGTTGGTTAAGCAAAACGCGAGGGCGACCCAGAGAGTTGTTCTAAACAGAAAGATAGAAGTCCAGTGATCTTTCATCGTATAAAGGCAGCTTCACTGCGTCCATGATCCTCGTAGGAGGTTTGATAATCCTGCTGTACTGCTATACCTTCGTGGTTGAGCGGCGTGCGGACGGCATTTTGCTTATGCTGGATATCCGCTTGACTCAGGTAACCGCTGCGGAACTGGTTTTCGCGCTGGTTGCTGGTTTCGGGTGAACAATCAGGTCATAGGTCACGGGATCGACGGCCACAGCCTGTTGCGCCAGTCGGAAGAAAAGCTTGCCT
>JBBSHP010000334.1:0-5723 GCA_038232555.1 Bryobacterales bacterium | reverse complement strand
ATCAGGAACTTCTCGCGGCTCCGTCCAAAGGTGGCTATTTTAACCGAAACATCCGCAACCGCTTCCGTCATAAGCGCTTACCGGAACTGGGCGCAATAAAGTAAGTGGCATTGGGCAGGAATGCCTGCCCCACGGGGACGGGGTGGGGGGTCCACCCGCATATAGACCTAACCCGAGGGCCAGCGCGCACGCTAATCTCATGTGATCCTGATTGTTGTATCGGAATTTTCCGAGGAATTGTTATGAAATTGTTCCACCAAACCTTAGTGCAAAAGGGATCGAAGACTTTCTCCAAAAATGGAAGTCGGGTGGTCCACGCCGCCGGCGTTATTCTACCCGGAGTGCAATCACCGGATCGACCCGAGCCGCACGCAGGGCCGGGAAGCACGCAGCGAACATGGCGACGGCCGTCAGCATTGCCGCAGCCGTGATCATGGTTACCGGATCTGCCGCACTGACTCCAAACATCCTGCTCGCAACCAGCCTCCCCAGTGCAACCGCCGCGCTCACGCCCACGACGCCTCCGATTGCAACCAGTACCAGAGTTTCCCGTAGAATCATCCACATCACCGTGCCCTGTTCCGCTCCGATCGCCATCCGAATGCCGATCTCGTTGGAGCGCCGGGCCACGGCGTAAGATAACACACCGTACAACCCGACCGAAGCCAGAACCAACGCGAGCACGCCGAAAAAGGCCGAGAGTTGCGCAATAATGCGCTCCTGCACCACTCTTCGGTCTACCAGGTCGTCCACTGTCCGAATGCTATCGACCGGCAGGGTTTTGTCAAACTGCTGAACTTTGCGGCGCAGGGCCGCGATGGTGCTGGATGGCTCGGCAAAGGTGCGCACTTCGTAATTGACTCCCTGGGGCGTGCCTCCCATAGGATGGGTGACGGCCGTATAAAAACGGCGCGCTATTTTGCCGCGTAGGCCGTGGTCTCTGAGATCGCGCGCTACGCCCACAATCTCGCAAGCAGCTTTGGAGCCCGGAAACATATCCTTAATATGCTTGCCGATGGGGTCGCGATTCGCGAAGAATTCGTTAGCCATCGTTTCGTTGATGACACACACGGACGTGGCTGCCGCGGTATCCTGCCGGCTAATCTCACGCCCTCGCAGAAGCGGCACGCCGAGAGCAGAAAAGTAATCCGGTCCAACCTGGTCAAAGCGAGCCCCGGAGTCGCCTGGCTTGGCTGGCTTGTAACCCTCGACATCCAGGCGCGTGCCCGATTCCGATCCGCTGAAGAGTCCATTTTGCGAATAGGTTGCACTCTTCACTCCAGGGATCGATCGGATGTCGTCCAGCAAGCGAAGGAACATTCCGGCTGCCGCGTTATCTTTATATCCGGCTGTAACGGCGTCCACATACATCACGATCAGCTTGTCCGGCGCATAGCCGAGTTGCACACTTTTCAAATTGCGCAGGGTCCTGATAAACAGGCCCGCTCCGATCAGCAGCAGCAAAGAAATCGCTATTTGGGCGGTGACTAAGATTTTGCCCAGGCTCACCCGCGACGTGCTGCCCGAGGCTCCCCGGGAATTCTCTTTCAAGGTGGGGGCAACATCCATACGAGCGGCGCGGAACGCTGGAGCGAGCCCGAACAGGATCCCCGTAAGGATTGCCAGCGCTGCGGTAAAGCCCAGTATGCGGGCATCGGTGTGGACCTCGAGAGGAACTCCCGCAGCGCCATTCGATACCAGGCGCAGCAGGATGCTGCTTCCCCATCCCGCGAGGATTACTCCCAAAGCGCCGCCTATCAGGGCGAGGATGACGCTTTCGGTGAGTAGCTGCATGACCAGCCTCAACTTCCCGGCGCCGAGAGCCAGCCGTATACCGATCTCTTTCTGACGCGCCGCGGCCCGCGCCAGCAGCAGGTTCGCGATGTTAGCGCACGCGATCAGCAGTACGAGCCCCACCACTGTCATCAGAACGAACAGGGGCTGAGCGAATTGATCCCGCATGGAGCTAGCGCCTTTCGCGCCTTCCCGCAGCTGGATCTTCTGATCCATCTGATTGCGGCGTTCTTCCGCACTTAAACCGGTTACCCGATAGCCGCTTAGGATCTGCTGAAACACCACATTGATATTGGCTTGGGCCTGCTTGATGTTGACCTTGGGCTTCAATCGGCCCATCGCCTGGAGCCACATCACGCGTTCCACTTTGTCTTCTTCGTCGTGCAGCCAGTCCCGCCCCGGTTTGATATCCGGCTGCATCATCATCGGGATCCAAACGTCGGGAGCGTCGCCCACTGTCTCGCCAAAAAAGCCGGCAGGTCCTACGCCCAGGACGGTTAACGCGGCCTTGTTGATCTTGATTTGTTTGCCAAGTACGTCCGCGCTGCGGCCGAAGCGCTTGTTCCAGTAGGCGTAGCTGATCACCGCGTAGGGGGCATTGTGGGGGGAACTGTCATCCGCGGCCGTGAAGGTGCGGCCGAGCAAAGCGTTGACGCCCAGTACAGACCAATAAGAGCCCGTCACTAACCGGGCGCGGATCTCTTCAGGCGCGCCCCCGTCCACACTGGCATTCACCCGGTTCAGGCTGCTTTCCGACGCATACATGCCGGTGAACACTTGCTGTTTGTCACGAATGTGCTCGTATTCTCCATAGCTGAACAGCCCGCGCACGCCGTCCTGAGAACCCATTGAGACGCCGGAGGATGCAGGGTCGGACAGGAGCACCAGTTCCTGCGGGTTATGCACGGGAAGGAGCTTGACCAGCACGGTATCGATGATGCTGAAAATAGCCGTGTTCGCGCCGATTCCGAGGGCCAGCGATAACACGGCAATGGAAGTAACGCCAGGATTCCTGGCCAGAGTCCGAACAGCAAAGCGGACATCCTGGAGAGCGCGGTCGAGCATAGACATAGTTTCGCCTCTGTTTGACGTTCCGTCGAGATTACAGTTTGCACTGTAACTTTCGACAAAGATTAGCGTCTTTTACCCGAGGTATTTCCATGGCGAAAGACAAACACAACAAAGCTGCTGAACACCATGACGCTGCGTCGAAGGCACACAAAGCCGCAGCAGAGCATCACGGTAAAGGCGACGATGCCGCGGCTCATGAGCACTCCAAGAAAGCTCACGAGCACTCCAAGACCGCTCACGAGCATTCTACGCAGGCTCACAGCGCTTCCGAAGAAAAATCCAAGAAGAAGTAATTAGCGAAAGAACGGACGCAGGCCTACTGCGTCCGTGCACATTCCTCTTCAGTGCCCCTTGTTCCGACCGCCGCCTGCCTGGTTCCTCCCAATTCCAGATCGCAATGTTATGGTTGACGTTTGGCCGCAAAGGCCGCGCACAAATGCTGACAATGCTCCTGACCGCTTTGGGTATCGCCTGCATGGCCCAAGTGCCAGCGCCAATACCTACTCCCACCCAGGCGCCTACCACGCCTTCCGGCGGCGCTGGTAAGAGTGCGCCGGGAGCGGCCAACCAAAATGCTCCAGGAGCATTAGCCCCGCAGAGTTCAGCTCCTAATCAGCCCGGTCAGACGGCGTCCCCGGGAGCCGCTTCCGCTTCGATCAGCTTGTCGGACGCTCTCCAGCGCGCGCGCGAATACAGCCAGACTTACATGGCGGCGAATATTGCGGTTGCGCTGGCTCAAGAAGATCGCAAACAGGCCCGGGCCGCCCAGCTTCCGACGCTTAACTATCTCAACCAGATGATCTACACGCAAGGGAACGGAACGCCCTCGGGGGTGTTCGTCGCCAACGATGGGGTCCACATCTACAATAGTCAGGCGGTGGTGCATGAGGAGCTATTCTCGTTCACGAATCGCGCGGCGTACCGCCGGACCCTTGCCGCGGAGGCGGTGGCCCGGGCGCGGGCAGAAATTGCGGTGCGAGGCCTGGTGGCTACGGTAGTTCAAAATTACTACGGCTTGATCACGGCTCAACGGCATTTGGCGAATGCGCGGCAAAGTTTGGACGAAGCGCGGCGTTTTCTGGACCTTACGCAGAAGCAGGAACGCGGCGGTGAAGTTGCGCACGCGGATGTAGTGAAGGCGCAACTCACGTCGCAGCAGCGCGAGCGCGATCTGCTGGAGGCACAGCTTGCGGTCGAAAAGGCTAAAGTGGCCTTAGGCGTGATCCTCTTTTCGGACGTGCGCCAGGAATACGGCATCGTGGACGACCTGAAGGACCTGGCGGCGCTACCGCCCTTCGATGAGTTGCAAGGCAAAGCGCTACAGACCAGTCCGGAACTGCGGGCGGCACAAGCCAGCGTGCAACAGGCGGGCTTTGGGATTTCCGCGGCACGGGGTGCGTACATCCCGTCCCTGGTGCTCGATTACTTTTTCGGAATCAACGCGAATGTGTTCGCGATCCGGGGCCCGGGTGACCGCCAGAACCTAGGATCCGTGGCCCAGGGCACCGTGGCAATTCCGGTCTGGAACTGGGGGGCCACCAGCAGCAAGGTGCGCGCGGCCGAGCTTCTGTTAAAACAGGCGCAGCTCGAGCAACAGTTTGCCCAGCGGCAGCTTCAGGCTAGTCTCAACACGTTTTATCTGGAAGCGCAATCGTCGCGTACTCAGCTTGAATCGCTGCGATCCTCCGCGGATCTGGCGGCGGAAAGTCTGAGGTTGACCATACTGAGGTATCAAGGGGGCGAGGCGACAGCGCTCGAAGTAGTGGATGCGCAGACCACGCTGGCCGGGGCCCGCAATGCTTATGACGACGGACTGGCCCGGTACCGCCTGGCTCTGGCCAATCTGCAAAGTTTGACGGGGACTCTGTGAGAATCAAACGGATCACTTCCGGCGCTGGGCTGTTGCTGCTGTCCCTGGCCCCGGTGGCGTGTACCAAGAAGCAAGAGAAGGAAGCGGAGCCGGTGGTGCCGGTGCAGGTTACCGACGTCAGGCGCGACTCCATTCAGCGCATGATCACTGCGGAGGGAATTTTGCGGGCCAAAGATCAGGCCGGCATCATGCCGAAGATCACTGCGCCGGTTCGGCAGTTCTATGTAAATCGGGGGGCCCACGTCAGAAAGGGACAACTGCTGGCAGTCCTGGAGAGCCGCGATCTGGCTGCGGCAGTGGTGGACGCCCGAGGCGTTTACGATCAAGCCGCCGCAGGGTATCGCAACACCGCGTCCGCCACTGTTCCGGATGAGGCAGTCAAGGCGCAGCAGGATGTACGGGCTGCTAAACAAGCGATGGAAGCCGGGCAGAAGCTGCTTGAAAGCCGTGAGCAGCTGCTGCATGAAGGCGCACTCGCGCGGCGATTAGTGGACGAGGCAGCGGTCACTTACGCTCAAGCCAAGAGCCAGTATGAGACTGCCCAGAAGCACCTGGACTCGCTACAGAGTGTCGGCAGCCGCGAAACGGTGAAGGGCGCTCAGGGTCAGATGGAGTCCGCGCGAGGGAAGTTTCAGGGAGCGCAGGCGCAGCTATCTTATGCCGAGATCCGCAGTCCCATCAATGGGGTTGTCACTGACCGGCCCATTTTCGCCGGCGAAATGGCGGCGGCGGGCACACCGGTAATCACGGTGATGGATGTCTCCCGCGTGATCGCGCGAGCGAATGTGCCGGTGGCTCAGGCTGCGCATCTGCATGTGGGGCAACCGGCCACCATGTCGGAAACCGATGCAGCAATCGAGGTGCCGGGCCGCGTGACCGTGGTCAGCCCTGCCGTGGACCCGAACAGCACGACGGTGGAAGTTTGGGTGGAAGCAGCCAACCCGGGCGAGCGCCTCCGCCCGGGAGTTACGGTGAAGCTCAGGGTGGT
>JBBSHP010000333.1:0-5760 GCA_038232555.1 Bryobacterales bacterium | reverse complement strand
TCGACCGGCGCCACAATCTGCCCGGAAGCCGCTTGTTGTAACCGATCGCCGACGCGGCTCAAAGGAGCGCGAAACAATGCCTCAGCCGCCATATTGACTCGACCGGGACAGCCGGGCAGCCGTGTTGGCGACATTGCGGGGACACTGCGCGCTCGCGGCTCGACTATGCTGGCGGCACATGTGCGGACGAACAATGTGCACCCAATCGTGGAGGCCGGGGTTCGACCTGAGAGGGTTATGAACGATTCAAATCGTACGCCAGCCGCGATTGTCAGCAGCGTCCGCCATCTGAACCGACCGGACCAGGTTGCCTTTTTGAGCACACGAGGACAGGTACTTGGCGAATACTGGCATCCGGGCCACCTAAATATCTTGGACAGGCTGATCTCGATGGCGACGGAGCAAACGAATTGATTTTAGCTGGCGTGAACAACGGGGAGCACCAGGCTACCGTGGTTGTGCTCGATCCGCTGCGAGTGGCAGGCTTGATGACGCCGCCAGAAATGCGGGATCAGCGATTTCGGCTACTGGATATGCAGGCCGCGAAGGAGAAAGCTGTTGTACCCTTCCCTCGCAGTTGTATTAGCACCGGACTGCCCTATACACGCGCTTCATGTGACCGGGGACCGCATCATTGTGGAAGTGGCCGAAGGAGAGGACGAGTCTGGTGCCGGCTTTGTCTGTGAGATGGATTAGGGGCTCCATGTCATCAGCATCGTTCCTAATGGCGGTAGAGTCATGCAGGCCCAGCGCAGCTCGAAGCAAAAGGTGTACTCGATCACAGTTTCGATGCGAGCAAAGAATGCGCGCTTCTCAAAGCTGGTGTAGTGGTGCGTAAGGGATACTGAAGCAAGCCAAGGTGTTAAGGAGTGCCATCCCATGTATCCTCGCAGTTTGCCTTTTTTGATCTTACTTTTAACAATTGATTTCAGCGCATTCGCCGCCCCCAATCCTACCGTTGCAGAGGCCAAAGCATTTCTGGACAAGGCCGAAGCTCAATTGCTCAGTCTGGGTGTGGAATCCAGCCGAGCCGATTGGGTGAAGTCCACTTACATCACTGACGATACAGAGACGATTGCAGCCCGGGCCGATGAGAAAGCCATCGCGGCGCAGGTTCAACTGGCGAAAGAAGCTACCCGTTTCGATCATCTGAAGTTGCCCGGGGAACTGGCCCGCAAGATGATGCTGTTGAAGGTATCTCTGGTCTTAGCCACTCCCGCCGACCATAAAGACAGCGAAGAGCTGACCAACATCGTTTCGAAAATGGAAGGGATCTACGGCAAGGGCAAGTATTGCCCGAACGGTCCCGACCAGTGCCTCGATCTGGAGCAGCTCAGCACGATCCTACGGACCAGCACCGATCCCAAACAGTTGCTGGATGCCTGGACAGGCTGGCACACCATCTCGCGCCCTATCCGTCCCCTGTTTCAGCGCTATGTCGCGCTGGCCAACAAAGGAGCGCGTGAGCTTGGATTCGCCGACACCGGAGCGCTGTGGCGCTCCCGCTACGATATGCCTCCCGATGCTTTTGCCAAGGAGATGGATCGCTTGTGGAACCAGGTCCGGCCGCTTTATGTATCGCTCCATGCGTACGTCCGCAATAAGTTGCGTGAGAAGTACGGCGACAGCGTGGTTTCGGCAAATGGGGCGATGCCGGCGCATCTGCTGGGCAACATGTGGGCGCAGGAGTGGCAGAATGTGTTCCCGCTCGTCGCTCCCCAGGACGCCGGCTCCGGCTACGATCTCACGGCGATTCTGAAAGCCCGGAACACGGACGCCCTCGGGATGGTGCGTTACGGCGAAGCCTTTTTCACCTCACTCGGTTTCGCGCCGCTGCCCAAGAGCTTCTGGGAGCATTCCCAATTTGTGAAGCCGCGGGATCGCGATGTGGTCTGTCATGCCAGCGCGTGGGATGTGGATCTGGTGGATGACCTCCGCCTCAAGATGTGTATCGAACAGAAGGCCGAGGACTTCATTACGATTCACCATGAGCTAGGGCACAATTTCTACCAGCGGGCCTACAATACGCAGCCGCTGCTATTCCGTGACAGCGCTAACGACGGGTTCCACGAGGCCATCGGCGACACCATTGCGCTCTCGGTGACGCCTGCTTATCTGGTTAAGGTTGGATTGCTCGACCGGGCGCCCGATCCCTCCAAAGACATCGGTCTGCTGCTGCACAAGGCGCTCGAGAAGATCGCTTTTCTCCCGTTCGGTCTCATGATCGATCAGTATCGCTGGAAGGTCTTTTCGGGCGAGATCCCCGCGGACAAATACAACGAGGCGTGGTGGCAATTGCGTCTGAAATACCAGGGCATTGCACCGCCGGTGGACCGGAGTGAGGCGGATTTCGATCCCGGCGCCAAGTATCACGTGGCGGCCAATGTACCTTACGCGCGCTACTTTCTAGCCGACATCCTGCAGTTCCAGTTTCATCGCGCACTGTCTAAGATAGCGGGCTGTACCGATCCTTTGAATCGCTGCTCCATTTATAACAACAAGGAGGCCGGCCGGCGACTCAACGCCATGCTGGCGATGGGCGAAAGCAAACCATGGCCGGACGCTCTGGAGACCTTGACGGGGCAACGGCAAATGGACGCGACGGCCATCCTGGACTATTTCGCGCCGCTTAAGAAGTGGCTGGATGACCAGAATCGCGGGAAACCGATCGGCTGGTAAACCATCGGCTTCACGCGATCCATCGGACCTTAGCAATTAAAAGTAAAATTTTGCCCCAATTTGAAAACGCCGCGGCGTGCTTTGGACGGAGCCCCGGATACGGCCAAAAACGGTGCTGGTGATAACTGCCGTCGGGATGTCGGCCGAAGGGTGATTCGCCAGATTCGTCACATCGGTGCGAAGCTGCAAGCGCAGACGCTCCGTAAACCGTATGTTCTTAGAAAACGTGGCGTCTACATCCAGGTACCCAGGCCCTCGAAAGTAATTCCGTCCCGTATTGCTGAAATCTCCAGGAGCCGGGGTGGAGAACTTGGCACGCTCATCGGCTGTGAAATAAAACTTGTAGCTCGATACAGGATCGATAACCACCTGCCCCATATTGCGATCACAGTGGTCGCAATTGGCCGGCGTCTGACGCACATTGCTCACCGTATTTGACCCGCTGTACACCGTGAAAGGCCGCCCGGACTCCAGCGTTAATACACCGGCCACCTCCCAGCCTCCAATCACCCTGCTGAGTACACCGTTCGCATGAGATCCGAAGCGCTTGCCCGCCCCAAACGGCAGTTCATACACCCAATAAGATTGCACTACGTGAGTACGATCAAAATCGGAAAGAGCATAGTTGAGGCGTCGATTGTTGATATCGATCGGTGTCGAAGCGGCCGATTGAAACGTCCCCCTGCTCACCTGCGTAAAGGTAGGATCGAACGAGCGCGTATCCAGGGATTTCGAAAGCGTGTAGCTCACTTGCCCCGTTAGACCATTCTGGTAGCGGCGCTGCAACTGCAACTGCAGTGCGTGGTAGGTTGAAAAGTCATTCGAGTCGATCACGTTAAAATTGCCGCCGAATTGCGGGAAGGGGATGAGCGGAAATGCTCCTGCACCCGACAACGATGTCACGGATCTGCCCCCCTGCAGGCGTGTGGCAAGGGACCCGGCCAGCGCGCCTACCGAATTTAGCGACAGGTTGGATGCAAACAGGCGTCGCACCAGTTGCGATCCCGTTTCACCTGCGTTCAGCCGAGAGTCCGCGGAGAGCAACTGGTTGATGTACGGACTCTCTCCGCCACTCTTGACGGTATTGAAGCCGGCCAGAAACCCGTTGCCAAAGATCTGATCCTGGTTGACATCGTAGGCGCCCAGAAGATGGTATGCCCGGCGCCCAATGTAGTCCACTTCCACGATCGTACTCCGGGCAATCTGATGCTGCAGGCTCATGCCCCATTCATGCGTCGTGGGCGTTTTCAGGGAGGGGTCGACAACGGTGATCGCGTTGTTCGAGAAGGCGGGCGGCTGCCGCAGATTGCTGGGCTTCGTGGTCGGGGGCGCCAGTGGCTGCAAGTTCGCCAGCCGCCCCCCCGCCTGTCCATAATCGGTGTTCACTAAGCCCTGTGTCAGACCCGGAAGATTCGCGATCACTGTCGAGGACAACGCAAAAGTCTGAATGCGGTCGTAAGCCAGCCTGTAGTTCACCCGGATCGAGGTTGTCCCGTGTCCAGTGGGATCCCAAGCGATACCTGCCGATGGGCCAAAACCATGGAAATCGCTGTTGTAGAACGACCCGTTCACCCATTTCAGCGTGGTGCTGGGTGCAGCACCAGCCGTGATGGCCTGGTCGGGCCGTGTGAGTAAATTGTCCGGGTTGCTGGGAGTCAATTTCATTTCCCAGCGCAGCCCGGCATCGATGGTCAGCCGCGGACTCACCTTCCAGGTGTCCTGCGCATAGAAGTCGAATTCCGGATAATCCGACTCGAACTTAAAGAGTCCGGGAACGAATTGATCGCCCTGAGCGACGAAACCCCGGCTGACGTTGCCAACTCTGCCTAACAAGAAGTTGATGTTGTCTTGAAAACTGGGCTGATCGAAAGCAACGTTTAGTTCCGTCGGAAAATTGAACGTGGCTGGGTCAACGGTGTTGACGGTGCGGCTGAAGTCGACGTCGGTGGTGGCATCCTGGCCGGCAATGGAGCCACGCACATCGAAGTGTTTCTGGAAGCGGAGATTCGTCCCGACCTTCCAGGTATGCGCGCCGCGGATCCACGTCAGGTTATCCACCACTTGGTAGGTCTTGAGCGTCCGCTGGTTCGCAAAATCGAAAATCGCGGTTGTCGCGACGGGCGCGCTATTAAAGCCGATCTGCGTTAAATCGTTGCTGGGCTGGTCGAAGTTGAAAGTGAAACGGCTCTGCCCTAACACGAACTCATTCGTAAGATTTGGCTTCGGGCTCCAGCGCCAGTTGAACGCCAGATTCTGGGGCGATCGCTCCGTGTTTACGATACAAGGCAAGCCGGTGAAGACAGGTTGGCCTCCATTTCCGGCATCGCACTGGGTATCCTGCGATCCCCAGGCGCCGCGGAAGAAAATAGTGCTCTTGGAATTGAATATGTGATCCACCTTGATCGTATCGTCGTGCTGGCGTTCCAGTTGGCCGGCGGCAAACACGAAGCCGGCGGTATTCAGCCCATCCCCGGCTACATCGAAGCGATTGGGCAGCGGCATGTTGCCCAGGTAACCCGAAATTACTTTATCGATTCCGATATGCTGCGGATCGTTCGCAACCACGTTGTAGGTTCCAATCTGAAGGCCTGGCAACGGGTTGCCGGCCGCGTCCACTGAGGCACTCGCGGTTCCCGCCGGCTGGTTCCGGCCCCCGATGACATAACGCAGAATGCCTTGCCGGGCTTGCGCGGTATATACCGTCCGAGTGGTCGAGGCTGTGTTTTTGGCTTGCAGGAACTGCACATTGCCGAACACAAACGTTTTGTTCTTGATGATGGGCCCGCCTATGCTGAGCCCTGTTATATTCTGCACGAATTGCGACTTGCCAATGTGGTCCAACGTGTCCCCGTAGGTACTGGCGTTCAGGCGCGGCGTGCGATAAAACCAGAAAGCCTGGCCGTGCACCGAGTTTGTGCCCGAACTGGTCACCATGGCAACTTGGCCGCCGCTGTTGCGTCCATACTCGGCCGTGGCGTTGCCGGTGATCACACGGAACTCCGCGATAGAATCGGGATTGGTGCGCAGCGGAGAAAAGCCGGCTCCGCCTGCGCTGGTTTCGTTGATGTCGATCCCGTCAAG